>JAMCZD010000282.1:4001-4408 GCA_023473405.1 Candidatus Omnitrophota bacterium | reverse complement strand
GGCGGGGACGGAGCTGGTGGCTGCGTTGATGAATTGAACCGCCACAATACTCCCCAGACCCCGGGATGGAGCAATAGGGTGTGCTCTATCCCACTGTCTGGACCATCCTGTCTAAATGGCAATCCCCTGACGGTGCTCCGGCACCATAACGTCTCACTCCTGCGGGTAAACCAGGACCCGGTCGTGCACTAAAACAACCAAATCGTTCTTGTGGTCTCCCGTCACGTCCGCCACCAGGGCCTCGCGCGGCTCGGGCGCTTCGCTCCGCCGGCCCCGAAAGGTGCGCTCCTCAAAGACGCGCCAGCGGTTGGCCGGGACCAGGCGGCGGGGCGGTTCGTAAGCGACGAGGTCGAGGTGGTTCTTGGCGGTTTCAAGGAATACCAGGTCTTTTACACCGTCCTGATTCA
>JAMCZD010000282.1:0-3922 GCA_023473405.1 Candidatus Omnitrophota bacterium | reverse complement strand
GCTGGGGCCCCAGGTGTCGCCTTGGAAGGCCAGCCACGCCACGGTGTTCAGGCCTAGAAAGGCGATGGTATTGGGGCGGTTGGCGGCCATGGCGACCGCCTGCAAGCCGGTGAAATCGCTCACTGGCAAGGGCAAATTGCGCACCGCCTGCCAAACCCCGGAAGCATCGCGTTCGCATATTGTCAATGACTTCTTTTCGGCGTCCATCAGGAATAAATCATCGACGCGATTGGTCCCGTTGGGCAATGCGGCGGCGCCAACGATGCGTGAATTGCTGCTTGCGCCGTTGATTTGATCCTTCACACGGAAGTTCCAACCGCCGGAAGCGGATGAACCGGCAGCCGGGGTTTCGGCTTGGAGCACCACGGCGCGCACGTAGTTTTTCTGCGCCAGCAGCAATTCGGGTTTGCCATCGCCGTCCACGTCGGCCTGGCTCATCCACGGTTGTTCGGTGGTTCCGCCGGGCGGGGCAATATCGAGTTCCTCGAAGTCATGTGATTGGCGCTGGCGCAAGACTTTTATTTTTTCATATGGGATCAGGATCACCAGGTCGGCCAACCCGTCCTGGTCCACGTCGTGGATTTCCATGGCGGAGGGATTGGATTTGAAATCCGCGCTCAGTTTTTGCGAACGGACCTGGCCATCCGCGGTGCGGATTTGGAGGACGCGCCGGCCGTCCTGGTCCAGGATCAATGCCAGGACGGGCTTTGCGTCCGGCCTGATTCTGCCGGCGACCAAGGCGAGAGGACGTCCCTCGAGTGGCAGGATGTCGGGGAATGGAATCCGGCCTTTGGCGTCCATTCGAGCGACGCCGATCTGCCGTTCGTCGGCGCTTAACAGGAAAATCTCGGGAACCCCGTCGTCATTCCAATCGGCAACGCTCAAATCGGTAACGCCGCTCAAGCACGGAAAACTCTTGGGCGCGGCCAAGGAGCCATCGGGTTGTTGGGTGAAGGCGGTGATCTGGCCGCTGTCAGGCTCGGCCACCAGCAGGTCCGGCCGGCGATCGTTATTCAGGTCGGCCCAGGCAATACCGCGTTTGGCCTTGCCGGTGCGGTTCAAGGGCAGGACTTGGAATTGTCCTTTGCGCAAGACGCCCAGGAGCGGTTCGGCGGGTTGGCGGGTGAACCTGTCCAACTGGGCTCGGCCGCTGTTCTGGGCGATGGTAACAATCTCGGTTTTATGGTCGCCGTTCAGATCGTCAGCCAGGTAAGAGCGGATCGGCGGCAAGGTGAAATGGACCTCGGGACCCAATCGGCCTTCGGCATTCTGCAATCGGAATCGAAACGGATTCGGGCTGTCCCAATTCACCAGGAGCAGGTCATCCCGCCCATCACCATCAATATCGAGAACCTGAACGGACTTTACCATCCCAGTGTAAGGGATTCTCTCGGGCTCGCCCAGGGAATGATCGGGTTGTTGCGCCAGGAGATAGCAGCCGTTTTCTCCCAGCAACACCAAGTCAGCGCGACTGTCCCCGTTCAAATCCCCGTCCGCCAACGCGTTGGGATTCAGTATCCCATCGTCGATCGGCCAGCGTTTGGGCGTGCTCCAGCCGTTGGTTCCCTCGTTGTATTGCACCACCAATTCCTTGGGCTCGCCGTAATACGCAATGTCCGGGCGTCCGTCGCTGTTGAGATCGGCTACCACCAGACTGGCGATTCGCTTCTCCGAGGCGATGGACTCGATCCGGAACCGGGCATCGGGAGGCAATTCATTCACCTCACGCCTCGGTGCGAGACCGGCACTGTCCTGGGCGTTGGTATGGCCGGTTTGATTGTATAGCAGGTTGATCTTCGACCGGGCGTTGTTGACCACGATCAAATCCTCCAGGCCGTCCCCATCCACATCGGCGGCCCGTAACTGGCTGATCATGGGGTCGATGGGAAAAATCTCCGGGCCCGTGAAACCGAATTGATTCGAATTGGTGCCGGCCTGCAGCCAAAGTGCCCAGGCGGCGGTTCCGGCCAGGGCTGTCAGTCGGAGTTCGCGGTAAAGCAGAGTGCGCATTCTCATTTTTTCTGCCCTATACATAGCCGCATTGTCTTGCATCGACAGCAAAATTCTTCACGTTCCACCAGACTCGAGGGCGATTCCTGGGATTTTGAGCGCCGGTGAACCGGGAAAAGGGCGTGCTCGATCTCCCATTCGGAAAATTTTCGACCGCATCGCCCAACTTTTACAATCCCTTAACAATTTTCCATCGCCGTCAACACACCGGCTTTACATCGGCGACGTCAGATACTATTGAAGCTGGCAACCACGCTTCGAAGTAGTGAACAGCGGGCGGCCGGCGAAACACATAAAAACAGGAATAATATGGACAACATGAAAACGAAAATAATTTGCATCGTGAGCTTGGTCATGGCTGCTGCAACCCTGGGCCTGATGGCCCAAACCGCTCCCGCGCAAACAGCAACGGCCCCAGCGACCGTGCCTGCATGGACCGCGGGCCCGGCTTGGAGTCTGACTCCCGAACAACTGGCACAGCGCCGTCAAATGGTCCAAAACACACTGGCCGACCTGCGCGCCAAACGCGATAACGGAACGATCACCGCCAATGAAAATGCGTGGCTCGGTCGCATGGAACAAGCCGGCGGCTTGTGTGTGAATGGGGTGCCGCGCGGCACTCAAGGGGCCGGACAAGGCCTGCGCAATGGTACCGGACCTCGCGCCCAAATGGGTCTCTGCCCCTACGCGACTGCTGCCACCACGACCGCTAACGCAACCGTCTCGAACGCCACAAACGCAAATACGTCGATGGCACCCGCAGTGTGGGGCGGACGCGGTTTCGGCCGGGGCTTCTGCGGTGGACGCGGCTGGGGGCGAGGCGGCGGATTCGGTCCGCGCAATGGCACTGGACCCCGCGCCCAAAACGGGACCTGCCCGCTGCTGAATCCGGCTTACTCGAACTAAAGGCCGCCGGGCTTGGCCGTCGGGATACTACCTCCGTCGAGCCCGGGTCGCGGTTATGAAAACTCAGGCGGGGAGTCATTGGCTCCCCGCTTTCTATTGCGGCCGGACGCTTATCCCGGGACCGGGGCTGTCCGCCTCAATCCTGGCTTGGCCCGGCCTGATTTCTCGAGGCGGTTGCCAGCGGGCAATAACCGGTCGTGTGGCTTGGTTTTCAGCCGCTTTTCCAGGTAATTCTTGAGCGCAACGGCGTTATTGTGTTCCGTATCGCGTGCGCTGAACACCAGGGTAATATCTCCCGCCTCAGCAGCCTCCAGCAATGGTTGCCAGGCCTCCGGTTGCTTATCCAGCTCGGCGAAATAGCGGCGCTGAAATTCATCCCACTTGGCCGGCTCATGCCCAAACCAACCGCGCAACTCGTTGCTCGGCGAGACGGTCTTGATCCAGCGATCCACCTTCACGGCCTCCTTTTTCAGGCCGCGCGGCCATAAATGATCGACCAGGAAACGGGAGCCGTCGCCAGCCGCCGGCGGCTCGGGATGCTGATGCGCATCTGCCCCCGCCCCTGAGCGGTCCTTACCATCTCTTCGATCGCGAAAATAATTGCTCAATGCATAGTAGTTATTGCACAGGAAGAGATGCTTCCTGGCGCTAAGGACGAGCTCCTCGGCCACCTAAAGCAGTTGGGGAGCGTGTCATTGCCTAACCGTAGACTTTGCAGGACGAGGTGCCCTTACCGAGTCCGTGGCTTCGAAGAGAGAGTGTGTATTTACAAGCAACGATCGCCGCATCGATTTACCCTTCTGACCGCTTCCATCATTCAACTTCTCCGCGCGAGCCTACATAAATTGATGCCTATTATCAGTTCATCACAGGAGCGAAACCACGACATGCACTACCTCTAGAGCCACGAAGAGATTCTCCAAAAGAGTCACGCAGAACTCCTCACTATCTGATGGTAGCGACGATCCTCCCGCAACTTCAACAATACGTCGATAATATACCGTAT
>JAMCZD010000422.1 GCA_023473405.1 Candidatus Omnitrophota bacterium | reverse complement strand
ATGCCGATCTTGAAGTGGTCGGCGAGGCGCAAGACGGACGCCAGGCGGTCGCCCTGGCTAAGAAACTACGTCCCGCCGTCGTCGTCATGGACATCGCGATGCCGCAGCTCAATGGTTTGGAAGCCACCCGTCAGATTCTCAAAGCCGTCCCCAGCACCCGAATACTCATTCTCTCGGCCCACAGTGATGACGCTTATATCAATAACGCGACCGACTCCGGTGCGTTGGGATTTCTGCTCAAACAATCATCCTCTCACGTTTTGTCCGAGGGGATTCGGGAGGTCAACAAGGGGAATACCTTTTTCGACTCCTCCATTGCCAAGCGTCTCCGCGAACGGGAGCGAAAGTTGTTGGATCGAGCCGGGTTGCTAGAGTCGCGCAACACCCGATTGACCTCGCGCGAGATGGAGGTGCTCCAACTGATCGCCGAAGGCAAAGCCAACAAGGAAACGGCCGCGGAACTGGGCATCAGCATCAAGACCGTCGAAAAACATCGCGAGAAAGTCATGAGCAAGCTCAATATCCACGATACCGCCGGTCTCACCCGCTATGCCATCAGCGCGGGTATCATCGAGAGCAGCGTCCAGTTGACCATTGTTTAGCGCGTCCAAACTGAGAGGCCCGTTTCCGTCGTCAAGGGTCCCGGCAACACGCAGCGCGCGCAGATTTCCAACCTGCTGTGTCGCAACAGGTTTCCAACCTGCGGACCTGAGAATCCATTCTGGCGCGTCTCTGAGAGTCTAAGGCCATGCCGACTGGAAGTCGGCGATACAGCAGATTGGAAATCTGTTGCGCTACGGAGAAGAGTCGTCTATCCCACCGCCTGCTCAGCATAACCGAAGAGCCCCAACCAATGGTCACATCGTCCACCAGAGTAGGCTGGTCGAGCGGGTTTACAGTCGCTTGGCATCGCGTCGGTTCGGACGCCTCGATCCACTCGGTCAAGACCTCCAGACGGATCGAGTCCGGACTAAACCCTTCCGGGAGGATGGGACGTTCCTGGAAAATGACGCTTTGGCTGAAGGCGTTGTGTTTCCAGACCAGGACCACATCGGCCGCCAGCCCGATAAAACACCGCGAATGCACGATTTGGTTGGGCGGGACCAGCTCGCCTGGGGCCGAAGCCTTCACCGTAGCCACCGTTACGCTCTGGTCCAGGGCCGTATCGGTGAGTCGAATGGCCCGGATTCCACCGCGCAGGCGGATACCGTCAGATAATTGGAGGTCAAAGACGGCTGGGGCGTTGAGGTCGGGACTGAACAGGGCCTTGTCAGGTCCCTGGTCCGCCACGGCTCCGCTCGGATAAACCTGGATCACATCCTGGCTCGGTTTCCATTGACCGTTGGACAGGAGACTGTCCCGGATGCCCGGATCACTCGCCGATGATCTTCACCAACACGCGCTTGCGCCGCCGGCCGTCGAACTCGCCGTAGAAGATTTGCTCCCACGGCCCGAAGTCGAGCTTGCCCTTGGTGATGGCGACTACGACTTCCCGGCCCATGACCTGGCGTTTCATGTGGGCGTCGGCGTTATCCTCGCCGGTGCGGTTGTGGTGATACTGAGTCGTGGGCGCGTGCGGGGCGAGTTTCTCGAGCCAGACCTCATAGTCATGATGTAGCCAGCTCTCATCGTCATTGATAAAGACGGAGGCGGTGATATGCATCGCGTTCACCAGACAAAGTCCCTCTTGGACCCCGCTTTTCCGGACCAATTGCTCGACGGTGGACGTGATGTTGACGAATCCGCGCCGGTCCGGCACCTCGAACCAAAGGTATTCGGTAAGCGATTTCATTGCTCCTAATGAAATCAAAAGACTGTGCCCGACGCAAAAGTGAAGTAGTCATCTCGAAGTCTGAATATTGCCAGTGCCAGCCCGGAGTGCCTTTGAAATCCCCGCGGGCGGACCAGGTTATTGGCAAGAAGATTTACCAAGTCTGAGTCGGGTAGGGGCGCTTTCCACCGGCTAGGGACGCTTTCCACAGCAATAAGTGATGTCAGAGTTTTCGCCTTGTCATTATGTGGTTTTGGATCACGATGCCCGCATCGCTTTATGAAAAAAATCAACCGCCGCCATTTCGTTAAAGGCGCCATGAGTTTTGGACTCGCCTCCGGTTATGTTGACGCCGTATCGGTCTTATCCTCGCGAAAGGTTCATGCGGCTGACTCGCCACCCATATTCAAGCTTACCGTCGCCCCCGTTGGCCCGCAAAATCCGCGCAATAGCGAGGCGGCCATCGTCCCTTTGAACGATGGTTCGCTTTTGCTGGGATGGACCGAGTTCTACGCGGGCAGCAGCGAGGATCACGGTCCGGCGCGGATATCCGGGCGTGTGTCCCACGACGGCGGAAAGACTTGGAGCTCCCAACGCACACTGGTCGAGAACGACGGCGGTTGCAATGTCATGGAAGTGAATTTTCTCCGGCTTAAGAAGGACCGCATCGCCCTCTTCTATTGCCAGAAGAACACTCCCGAAACCGATTGCCGCGTCAGGATGCGCGTTTCCGATGACGAAGGAATCACTTGGAGCGCGGCAAAACAGCTCAGCCCGGACGGCAAATACACTGCCTTGACCAATGGACGTTCGCTGCGGCTCAAATCGGGCCGGGTTCTACTCGAGACGTATGAGGGCGGGACGAGTTATTGTTGCATCACGGATGACGACGGCCAGACCTGGCGTGACAGCCAGCGAATCAAGCCGGCCGGCGGCGACTGTTGGGAACCAGCCTGCATCGAGCTTAAAGACGGCCGGGTCATGATGCTGATGCGCACCGAATTGGGAGGCCAGTTCCAGAGCTTGTCCAAGGACAGCGGCGAGACCTGGTCCGCTCCGGAACCCACCGCGCTGAAAGGGACCGCGGCGCCCGTTTCCATCAGCCGGATTCCCACGACGGATGATTTGCTGGCCGTCTGGAATCATAATCCCGGCGCCGGCAGCCGGAATCCACTAACCGCCGCTATCTCTCGCGACGATGGAGAGTCCTGGGGGCAATTCCGGAATATTGAAGATAGTCCAAATGACGCCTGGGCCTATCCCGCGGTTACCTGGGTGAAGGATCAAGCCCTGGTCACTTACTTCAACTACAGTGGCGGACTCTCGTTGCAACTGAAGATCATCCCGGCGAATTGGTTTTATGGATCTTAGAAAGGCTGTGTTCATTACCCAGCCCGCTGCGGCGCCGATTCCTTAATCGGCTGACCGTGCGCCGGTCAAAGGCGAAGCGGGCTTGGATACCCGCGACACCGCAAACTTCGTCTGCCGCAAACGCAGGCTGGGACGCCGGTCACGATTCTCCAACGGGCAGGATCCATTCCCAATCTCGCACCTCGGGCATATCCTCACCGTAACGGTGGATATAATTTTTGTGGTCGATGAGTTTGTCGCGGAGGAATTGTTTGGCGTAGGCGGCGCTTGGGCCAAGGCTGGGGACGCGGTCGATAACGTCGCCCATTAAATGGAAGCGGTCGAGGTCATTGAGCACGGCCATATCGAACGGGGTGGTAGTGGTTCCTTCCTCTGTGTAACCGCGGACGTGGAGGTTTTTGTGATTGGTTCGGCGATAGGTGAGGCGATGAATGAGCCACGGATAGCCGTGGTAGGCGAAGATAATGGGTTTATCCTTGGTGAATAGGGTATCGAAATCGCAGTCGCTTAAGCCATGCGGGTGTTCCGTATCCGCCTTCTTATTAACGACGTGATCAATGAAACCGGGGTCCTGATGGCTGAAACCGTTGTGGTTCTGGCGCCATACGTGCGAGGTCAGCAGGTGGTTCAACGAGGCAATGGGACGCCGCCAGGGGATGTGGCGGGAGACCTTGAGCCATTTGGCGTGCGGGTTGAACATGGAATCGACGATGTGGATGAAGGCCTCGTAGCAGGAAATGAACCCGTGCCGCCCCGTCAGCAGGTAACCCTCGAGCCAGCCCTGGCATAAATGCTCACTCATCGCCCACGACACATGCGACGAGGAGGTCCGGATTGTCAAACGCGGCGCCGAAGGCATGCGCCAATGAGTAGCCAAGCTCGCCGCCTTCGTGAATCGAGCCGGGCGTTTCGGCTGCCACGTGGCTTGGAATGCCGCCGGGGAACGAAAACTGTTTGAAGAATCGCTTCATGCCCATCTCGTCCTGGGAGACGTCCGGGTAGAGCTCGCTATAGATGCCTTCGAGATAGGTATTAGCCAGAACACCCGGAGCGCCGTGGCCGGGACCGGCGATATAGAGCACATCCAGGTTGTGCTGTTTGATGAGCCGGTTGAGGTGGACATAGATGAATGAGTCCTGGCGTAGTGCCAAAGTGGCCCAGCAACCGCGGCTTTATATGCTCCAACTCGAGAGGCTTCTTCAGCGGCGGATTCTCGTAAAGGTAAATCTGGCCCACGGACAGGTAATTGGCCGCGCGCCAGTAGGCGTTGATCTTGCGCAAGAGGTCGGGCGGCAACGGATGGTTATTTGCAATCGTCCTCTCTTTGGTTTTCATTACTTTTTCCCTCCTTCATCCCAAAACCCAAAAGGCGGCAGACAGTCTTGGCGATGATCAATGCTTCGTCTGTGCGTATCACCCGCACGGTGGCGGGGATGGCGTCCCCCGAAATTATGGGAGCGTGGGCATTGTTTCGGGCCGCATCCAGGCGGAAGCCGATAAACTCGAGGCCGCGGCAAATGCGCGCGCGAATTTCCGGCGACCTTTCCCCAATCCCGCCAGCGAAGATGAGTGTATCGAGGCCTTCCAACGCTCCTGCGAGGGCGCATACCCATTTTTTGGTTTGATAACAGAACATGGCAACGGCTTCGGCGGCAGGGGAATCGTGAGGCTCCAGTTCGAGCAATTCCTTCATATCGGAGCTGGTCTCGGAAATGCCAAGCAAACCTGACTCATGGTTGACCCTGCGATGAAACTGCCTGGCGGTCACCCGTTCTTCTCGAGTCATATCGGCGCGGGATAGGCAATAGGCGCGCGACGCGCGGCAAGTCGTGGTGGAACGAGGTATCGGAGAGGAACCATGCAAATTTGATGCTCGACGAACCGCCGTTGATGGTAAGCACGCTGGCAGTTGGAGGCGTCATGATGTTGCATCCGTGGGCCGGCAACCATCAATGCACGGGTTTCACTCGTTGATACCCCAATGCTGGTTGTAATTGGGCCGCTTCGGTGTATCGTCCGAAGTTGAGGTTGGGGACGAATCGTGTTGCATTTCGACTTGGCCGGGATCGGTCGATTCGTTCTTAGCCGTTTCACCCTGGCTGCTCAAGTAACTCAACCCATGGCGATCGGTGAACTGCTGAAGGTCTTTCGCATCGGCGGCTGCGAGCGTTTTGCCCTCCTTGCCGCACAAGAGGGCCACCGCGGCGTTTTGGACTTGCCGGTGTCCGGCCCACAGCTCCATCCAGTCCATCAACCAGGCTGGTAGCGGCTCGGACTCTTGCATCGCAAGAATGATTAGCTCCGCGTCAATGGCTTCCGCCAGGGCCGCGTTTGTCATGGGCGGTGTGGTCAACACATCGAGCCGCCACGGTTTGAGATTCAGCTCGACGGCGGGATCAGCGTGCTGGGCGACGCGTTTTAAAATGGAAACCGCATTCGCCGCAAGCTCATAGTTTTCGTAAATGACTACGGTGTTCATAATGGCACAAACGGTTATCCATTTCGCACCATGCTTGCGCCGGAACGGGCCTTCTTCGTCCGTTACAATTCCCCACAACTATAAATCCATTTAGGGCCGGCAACAACTAGAATTGAAAGCTGAAAAAAAGAACGGGTGTGAGGAGGATTACCTTCAGGAACGAAGGTATGTGGTATGCACATATGAAACGGGTCTAATCCGTCTTGGCGTGAGCCCAGGCCTCGACAAAAGCGCCCAGTTCATGGCACGAGGCGCTACGCGCATGGCGCACGAAGAATCCCGACGAGGCGCAGCCTAACTGCAAGCATTCGGCCGGTTCGAGCCCGAGGAGCAGGCCGGCGCAATAACCTGCATTGAAACGATCGCCGGCACCGGTGCTCTTTTTCGGGCTGGGGCAGAAAGGCCCCCAAACGCCGCGGGTACCGTTGGCGTCAGCCAGCGCGGCCAGCTTGACGCAATGGATAACCACCTGGCTGATCTGCAGTTTCTCCCGCAGAACCGTGGCTTGGTCTTCCACCGCCCGCGGTTCCTCGGTGGCGGTAGGCAAACCGAGACTCCGCGCGAGCGCGTTGGCTTCGTTCCCGTTGAGTCCCAATACCGTTGGGCCGGCAGACTCAAAACCGGAGAGGGTTTCGCCCATGGCCCGAATGTCGATAGCCGAGCGGCCGGAGGGATCGACCAGGTCGATCAGGAAAAAAGGGTGATGCGCGAGCTTCGAGTAAACCTCTTTCTGCAGTTTGCGCCAGCAAGAGGTCATGTGCGGATACAAGCTCCAATCCGTAAGCGCAATCAGTCGAGCGCGGGTGCTGGCCGCCGCGTAAACACCGTCGGCCAGTGTCTTGTCGAGCAGGTCGCAATCGAATTCGGCCAACTGTTTTACGGCGCTGAACATCAACTTGCCGTCCTCAAACTCGAATGCCAGGGTGCGTCCCGGCAACCTGCCCCATGAGTAACAGCCGCGGCAAAGAGCGGCAAAGTCATCAAAGGCGGCGTGACGCGGCTGGCCCAGCGTCGCGAAACACTCCAGGCCGATGCCCAAGGCAATAAGGCCGTCGCCCAGGTTGACGGCGCAGCCGCCCGGATCAGTGCGGTGGACGATGATTTCGCGCAGGCTGCTTCGGCCCGCCGCGGCCTTGATCCAGTCGCCGAAAGTGCCTATGTCCTTTACGGGGGTCCAACGGTCCAAGCCATGGCGCTCAGCCACCACCGAGATCATTTCATCCACAAAACCATCAAAACCGGTCACTACATTGCAGCCGGCCAATTGAGTGGACTTTTGGCGAAATCGAGTTGCCAGTTGCAAAAGGTCTGGATCGGTTTTCATAATTAAGCCTTCGTCGCGCGAGCCGGTTCATGCCGGGCCAAATCATAGACTCACCAAACCAGCTCAGGCTAAAGGTGCCCAAAACCGGCGGTCCCTGTCACGCAAAATTTGATTGCCGAGTGTGGAGCAGGCCTCCGGTCTGCTGGTTCAAGGAGCCTCCGGCTCTCTGCGATAGACAGGTTAGTGAAGGTCAAGTTCAATCGATTAGAACCAGTTTAGAGCCTCAAGAACTCCAGAGGCGGGCCGGAGGCCCGGATAACCGGAAGACCCGAGGTCCGCCCCACGATGCGGGCTCAGGCGCGTTCGAGGTACTTGCCGCTGCGGGTGTCGATCTTGATTTTTTCGCCGGTCTTGATGAAGAGAGGCACCTGAACCGAAATGCCGGTCTCGAGCATAACGCTCTTTTGCACGTTGCTGGCGGAGTCGCCCCGGATTCCTTCAGGCGCATCGGCTACGGTCAAAACGACGCTTGAGGGCAACTCGATTTGCACCGCCTTTTCGCCGACAAAAGTTACCGTAACGGGCGAATTCTCGACGAGGTAATTCTGCGCATCACCGACGATTTCAGGATTCAGGGTAACGGTCTCGTAGGTTTCGGCGTCGGTGAAAACGTAATCTCGACCGTCCTTATAGCTGAAGTCCATCTTCCGTGTGGAAAGCGGGACCACCTCGATCTTTTCGGTCGAGCTGAAACGGGCGTCGAATGATTTGCCGGTTCTAAGACTCCGCATAGTGGCCTGGACGAAGGCGCGCAAGTTTCCCGGGGTGCGATGTTGCGCCTCCAAAACGATGGCGATATCGCCGTTATAATCGATGGCCATGCCTTTGCGCAGGTCGTTTGCTGATGCCATAATTCAAAATCTGTTACTCAATTCTCCGGTTTAACCGGAAATCATAGAGAGTAGACCTTATCCAACTGCCGCTTTATTGCAAGATCGAATGCAAATTTAGTTTCACCTCGAGTTGATTTGGTGTTCAATCCGGCAAAAACGGCGCCGTCCGCATGGCGGTTGCAAATCCGCCTTTGCGGCTCGCCGCCCAACTCGGCATTTATCATGAATAAAATATCTTCCAGACGCCATTTTCTCAAGACCTCGCTCGGCACCGGCCTGGCGTTGGCAGGGTTGAGACTGGGGCACCCCAGTCGAACCAATGCCGTGGAACCAATCAAACGCTCGGGCAAGGCCAGGCTCGCCTTGAGCATGGCGGCGTATTCGTTTCGACAATACCTCACTGAGCGCGACCCGGCCCGGCGCATCACCCTGTTCGATTTCATCGATTACTGCGCCGATCACGGCTGCGTAGGCACCGAACTCACCAGTTATTATTTTCCCGAAAATCCCTCGGTTGATTTCCTTTTGCAGGTGCGGCGCCATACCTTTTTGCGCGGGCTCGCAATCAGCGGAACCGCCGTCGGCAATAATTTCGTCCTGCCAAAAGGCGACAAACTGAACCAGCAAATAGCCAGCGTCAAACAATGGGTGGACCGTGCCGCCATTATGGGGGCACCGCATATTCGGGTGTTCGCCGGGACGTTGGCCGCCGGAACATCCCCATCCGAAGCCAAGGCCTCGTGCATCGATGCCCTCGATGAATGCGCCGAATACGCCGGCACCAAAGGCATTTTCCTGGGCCTCGAGAATCACGGCGGGATTGTGGCCGAACCGGATGATCTGCTGGCAATCGTCCGCGCGGTGAAAAGCCCCTGGCTGGGGATCAATCTCGATACGGGCAATTTCCACACCGCAAATCCCTACGCCGACCTTGCCGCCTGCGCCCCTTACGCCGTGAATGTCCAGTTCAAATCCGAAGTCACCCCGCGCGGCAAAAAGAAGGAGCCGGCTGATTTGGCGCGTTTGGTCCAGATTCTGCACGATGCCGATTATCAAGGATATGTCGCATTGGAATACGAAGCCGCCGAGGATCCCTACCAGGCTGTGCCGGGAATCCTGAAGAGCATGAAAGACCTGTTTGCCTCATGATGGGAATCCTGCGCAGGCTTTACCGCGATAATTTGGGATTGGCGACCGATCTTTACCAAATGACCATGGCTTACGGTTATTGGAAAAGCGGGGTCTGTGAAAAGGAAGCGGTGTTCAACCTGTTCTTCCGGCAAAATCCTTTCAACAGCGGTTTTACCTTGGCTGCCGGGCTCACTTATCTGCTCGATTATCTCGAGGATTTTCACTTCGACGATTCTGATCTCGAGTATCTTGGCGGCATAACCGGCCAGGATGGGCGTCCGTTGTTCGAACCGGCTTTTCTGGATTTTTTGCATGGGCTGCGGCTGACCTTGGACCTCGAGGCGGTTCCCGAAGGGACCGTTGTCTTCCCGCACGAGCCCCTGGTCCGCGTGCAAGGCCCCTTGATCCAATGCCAAATCCTCGAAACCCCATTGATCAACATCATCAATTTTCAGAGCCTGATCGCCACCAAAGCCGCCCGCGTCTGTCAAGCCGCCCAGGGTGAGCCGGTCATCGAGTTCGGTCTGCGGCGTGCGCACGGGCTGGACGGAGGGGTGGCGGCGAGCTGGGCCGCGTATATCGGCGGGTGCGCGGGCAGTTCGAACCTGTTGGCCGGGAAACTGTTTGGCATCCCGGTCAAAGGCACCCACGCGCACAGTTGGGTCATGTCATTTAACAGCGAACAAGAGGCCTTCGTAGCGTATGCCAGGAACCTGCCCAACAATTGTGTCTTCCTGGTGGACACCTATGACACCCTGGCCGGGGTGCGCCAGGCAGTGGAGACCGGTCGCTGGCTTCGGGAACATGGACATTCACTTTTGGGCATCCGCCTGGACTCGGGCGATCTTGCATACCTGAGCATTGAGGCCCGGAAAATCCTGGATGCCGCCGGGTTCCAGGATGCCAAGATACTGGCCAGCAACGACTTGGATGAACACATCATTCTCAGTCTCAAGGAGCAGGGAGCCAAAATCGGCGTCTGGGGGGTCGGAACACGCCTGGTAACCGCTTTCGATCATCCTACCCTGGGGGTTGTTTATAAAATGTCCGCCCTTCGTTCCGCTGGCGGTCCCTGGCAATATAAAATCAAATTGTCCGATCAAGCTGCCAAGGTCACCGATCCCGGCATCCTCCAGGTCCGGCGTTTTTATCAAGCCAGCGGTTTTCTTGCCGACATGATCTATGACCTGCCGTTGGGGATTGGCAAGGAGGCCAGGATCATCGATCCAGAAGACATGACCCGGCGGAAGCGAGTACCCGAGGGAACCGCCTACACCGAGTTATTGGTCCCGGTTATGCGTGCCGGAAGACTGGTTTATCAATCGCCCCCGGCCCACTTGATCAAGCAATATGCTATCGAGCAACAACAGCAGCTCCATCCCGGCATCAAGCGGTTTGTGAACCCGCATCGTTATCCCGCCGGCTTGGAGTCGGGGCTGCACGAACTCAAGATGCGGCTAATCCTGGAGGCTCGGAATGGTCGAACCCCGGCGGCAGCCACCTGAAATCCGGCGCTTTCGGCTCAGGCGCCCTTGTGTCAATGCCATATGGAAAAAACGGCGCTCATCATCGTAGACGTGCAAAATGATTTCGTCCCCGGCGGGGCCTTGGCAGTCCGCGGCGGCGATGAGGTCATTCCGGTTGTCAACCGCCAGAAATCACGATTCGACCTCCTGGTTGCCACCCAGGATTGGCATCCGCCTGATCATGGCAGCTTTGCCTCGAATCACCCCGGCAAGAAAGTCGGGGACGTAATCGACCTGAACGGCTTGGCCCAAGTCCTTTGGCCTGACCATTGCGTCCAAGGAACCCCCGGCGCCGAATTGGTTCCAACCCTGGATCGGCGCGCCATCGCCCGCGTCTTTCAGAAAGGAACAGACCCCGCTCTCGATAGTTACAGCGCCTTTTTCGACAATGGGCATCGCAAGGCAACCGGCTTGGGCGATTACCTCAAGGAACAGGGGGTGACCGACGTTTATGTGTGCGGATTGGCCACCGATTATTGCGTCAAGTTCACCGCCCTGGACAGCCAAAAACTCGGCTTCCACACCCACCTCCTCATCGAAGCCTGCCGCGGGATCAATCTTGAACCGGGCGACGTGGCCAGGGCAATCGACCAAATGGAGGAAACCGGTGTGCTGATTGTAAGCTAATCAGAAAAGGCCTCGCCCACCTGGAAGCGCACGAACCTGCGGATGGTGAGTTCGTCCGCCAAGAGTTTCCCAACGCTCGAGAGATACTCCTGCATGCTGATCTCGGAATTCTGTTTGACGAATCCCTGGGACAACAAGCAAACGGTTTGGTAGTACTTATCAAGCTTGCCGGCAACAATCTTTTCGATAACCGCCGGCGGTTTGTTCTTGACCTGTTCGCGGGCGATTTCCCGCTCCTTTTCAACTGCGGCCGGATCGAGCTGATCGGGCGAAACGGCCAGTGGACTGGCGGCGGCGATTTGCAGGGTTATGTCCCGCACCAACTGTTTGAATTCGTCCCGCTGCACCGTCGATTCGAGCCCCGCCCCCACCTCGACCAGCACGCCCACCTTGGCGCCGGTGTGTATGTAGGCTGCAACCATCCCGTTGCCGCTCACCTCAAAGCGCTTGAGACGTGAGATTCTTATATTCTCGCCGGTCTTGGCCACGGCTGCTGTTCGCGCTGACTCGAGGTCGGCCTTTGGGTCCGCCGCAAGGGTGCGGGTAGCCTCTTCGCAAAACGCGCCAAACACATCGTTCCTGGCCACAAAATCGGACTCGCAATTGATTTCGACCAGGACGCCCACTCGAGCGCCGGGCTGAATGTGCTGCACAATCATCCCGTCCTTGGTCTCGCGCATTGCCTTTTTGACCGCCGTCGCCATTCCTTTCTTGCGCAGGACGTCCACGGCAAGGTTTATATCCCCTTTTGTCTCCGTCAGCGCTCGTTTGCAATCCATAAAACCGGCATTGGTCATTTGGCGGAGCTGACTAACCAAAGCCGCGGTAATTTCAGCCATAGTCTATCTTTTTCTAATTTAACTGAGTATTCAAAGTCTGCCCAACCGTTGCGCGGCAGCCTGTTCCGGCTATATCGAGGGAACCTCGGCCGGAGCCGGGTTCGGCGTCGCACTCGGAGGCGCCTCGACCGGGGGAGCGGCCGGGGCGGTTTCTCCCGGCTGGGCCTCTGGTGTTGGTGCCGGTTCAACCGTCTTGCGCCGCCCGTATTTCAATTCGTATTCGGTCCGGGCTTGGGTGATGGTTTGAACGACCACCCCCAGGACCAGGCGGATGGAACGAATGGCGTCGTCGTTGCCCGCAATCGGATAGTCCACCAAGTCCGGATCGCAATTGGTATCGACAATGGCCACCAGCGGAATGGAGAGACGCCGGGCCTCGGCCACCGCGTTGTGCTCGCGTTTGATGTCGATTACAAAGAGCGCGTCCGGAAGCTTTTCCATTCCCCGGATGCCGTCCAGGTTTTTGTGCAGGCGCAAGGCCTCCCGGCGCAGCGATGCCTGTTCCTGTTTGCCGTATTGTGCCATGCTGCCGTCGGCTTCCATCTTCTCGATTTCCTTGAGCCGGTTGATGGAACGCCGGATGGTCTTCAGGTTCGTGAGGGTACCGCCCAACCAGCGTTCCGTCACGAAATATTGACCGCAGGCATTGGTCGCTTCCTTGACCGCCTCCTGGGCCTGTTTCTTGGTTCCAACAAACAGCACTTTGCCGCCTTGGCTGATCGTTGATGCCAAAAAGCCGCAGGCGGTCTCGATTTGAGCCAGCGTCTTGCTTAGGTCGATGATGTAAATGCCGTTGCGCGCATCGAAGATGAATTTTTTCATCTTCGGGTTCCAACGCTTGGTTTGATGTCCAAAATGAACGCCGGCTTCCAGCAATTCCTTAATACCGATGGTAATCACAATATTCCATTTGTTGGCATCCGCTTGCCTTTCGCTGCGGATCATCCCGCGGAATTCGGGATTCTTCCTGATGTCGTTATGGCCGCCGGCACTCACTCGAGCGCCGGCCGTTTTATGGCCGTTACTCCCTTCCGCCGCCAGCCTTGGTCCGCCAAGACCGCTGGCAGAAAGGAGTTTCAATATATTTACCGCCTTCCCGGACCGCAATTCTTTTTTATCCCGCGTAGCAGACGGCTCCGAATTTCTCCACGCCGGCCCGCCGGGCACGATGCGGAAAATACAGATCGAGCTGACGCCCTATGCTGCGGCCAGATTCCCCTTCACAGCTTTTTTGTTATCAGGCATAGTCCGGCCCAAGGCGTTTCATGATAGACATATTTAATCTAGCTGAAGAGGTAGCGGTGGTTATTGGAGGCAGCGGCGAGCTTGGCGGGGCGGCGGCGGTGGGGTTGGCCCGGGCAGGCGCACGGGTCGCGGTGGTTGGACTAAACACCGAACGGGGCGAGACCCGCGCCAAGAGCATCATCGATCAAGGCGGGACGGCCAGGTTTTTTCAGGCTGATGCCTTGGACCCGGAGCGACTGCACGCGGCGCATCTGGAGATTGAAAAGACCATCGGATCACCGACAATACTGGTGAATGCGGCCGGCGGAAACGATCTGAACGTCTGCGTTACGCCGGATCATCCGCTCGAGAAAATCACCCTGGAAAACTGGCGTCACAATTTTGACCTGAACCTGATTGCGGGCGTCTTGCTTCCATGCCAGGAAATCGGGACGGCGATGGTGGCGCGCCAGCGGGGCAGCATCATCAATTTTGCAAGCGTCTCCGGGCATTTGCCCCTTTCGCGCGTGGTGGCTTACTCGGCATCCAAAGCCGGCGTTCTCAGCCTGACGAAATTCCTGGCCCGGGAATGGGCCACTCGGGGGGTGCGCGTGAACTCGATCACTCCCGGCTTTTTCCCGACCAAGCTCAATCGCAAACTCTTGTTCAATCCCGACGGCAGCCCGACTCCGCGGACCCAGTCTATCCTGCGGCATACTCCGATGGAGCGCTTTGGTGATCCGGCGGAGCTGACCGGGGCCATCCTGTTTCTCGCCAGCAGCAAGGCCAGCGGCTTTGTCACCGGCATTGATCTCTGTGTGGATGGCGGATTTCTGGCGCATACCATCTGAACCAAACCGGCTATGACTCCGCCGATCGCGCTTGCTCGAACCGCTCCTCGCGGGGAATGCCTAAACCCCGAATCGGTGGCGGCCTTGATGGCCGAGGCCTGCCCTCCCGAGGATTATCGCGCCCGGAGAATATTGCTCATTGTGCCCGATGGCACTCGCACCGCACCAGTCGGGTTAATATTCAAATCGCTGCACCGCCAGATCGCCCCGGTGGTCCGATCCCTGGATGTCCTCGTCGCCTTGGGCACGCACCAACCGATGAGCGAGGATGCGATTTGCCAGCGGCTCGAGATAACACCTGACGAGCGTCAAAGCGCTTATCGACGGGTCCGCTTCTTCAATCATGCATGGAACAACCCGGCCGTTCTCGAGAGAGTCGGGGTGATTTCGAGCGAAGAAATCAATGCATTGTCGGGCGGCTTATTCGCGATGGAGGTGCCCATTGAAGTCAACCGGTTGGTTTTCGATTATGACCGGGTTATCATCATTGGACCGGTCTTTCCCCATGAAGTGGCCGGGATTTCCGGCGGCAACAAATACCTGTTCCCCGGTGTAGGCGGGCCGTCGATCCTCAATTTCTTCCATTGGCTGGCGGCGGTCATTACCAATCCCATGGTCATCGGTCGCAAATCAAACCCGGTCCGCCGGGTCATCGACCGCGCGGGCTCGATGGTCAAGGTCGACAAGTTCTGTTTTTGCCTGGTAGTGGATGAGGGCGGTCTGGCCGGGGTTTTCGCCGGCACACCGGAAAACGCCTGGAACAGCGCCGGCGATCTCTCCCGGCAGCGGCACATTGTCTATAAAAATCACCCATTCCACACCGTGCTGTCCTGCGCCCCGCCGATGTATGACGAGCTTTGGACCGGCGGCAAGTGCATGTACAAACTCGAACCGGTGCTGGCCGATGGCGGTGAATTGATCATTTATGCGCCGCACATCGCCGAAATCTGCGTCTCCCACCGCCAGACAATCGAGGCAGTGGGTTATCATTGCCGCGATTATTTCCTGAAGCAATGGGACCGGTTCAAACACTACCCGTGGGGAGTCATGGCCCATTGCACCAACGTTTTCGGCATCGGCACCTACGAAAACGGGATTGAGAACCCGCGGGCGCGGGTCACCCTGGCCACCCGGATACCGCCGGATAAATGCCGCCAGGTCAACCTGGGCTATCGCGATCCGGATTCCATCCGGCTCGATGACTTTGCCCACCGCGAGTCCGAGGGATTCCTGTTGGTGCCCAAGGCGGGTGAGATGCTCTATCAGCTTGCCAATCCGCCCCGCTGGGCCGGAGGCCCCAATAACGAAGCCAAACCTTAACTGCACTCGATGATTTCATGAACATTTCGTTGGTGATGACGATTATCGGCCCTGACCGGCCCGGGCTGGTGGATTCGGTGGCTACCATCGTGGCTGAGCATGGTGGCAATTGGCTCGAGAGCCGGATGTCCCGGTTGGGCGGTCAGTTCGCCGGCATCCTGCGCATTCAGCTTCCGTCCGATAATGAAGCAGCCCTGGGCCAGGCGCTGAGACAGCTCGAATCGCTTGGGATAACCGCGGTGGTGCTGGCGGACCAGCCGCCGGGAACAGCAACGCCAAAGCGGTTGACACGGATCGAAATCGTCGGTCAGGACCGCCCCGGCATCGTCCGCCAAATCTCCCACGCGCTGGCACGTCACGGCGTCAATGTCGAAGAACTGAATACCGAGTGCCAGAGCGCGCCAATGTCCGGCGAGACGCTCTTCAAGGCCCAGGCCAAACTCCAAATACCCGCCGCCTGCAACCTGGCTGATCTCACTATGGACCTTGAAAAAATCGCCGCCGACTTGATGGTCGACCTTTCCTGGTCGGAGCTACCGGTTTCCGCGCCGCCCGCGTAACCTCGACGCGACGGGTTCGAGGAATGGGCCGCCCGAAAGATCCCATGAAATCACGATTGCGCGCGGATCAAAATAGGGCTTGTTCCACCGCGCGGTTAGGCTAAAAAGGTTTTCACCTATGCGACTTTGCCGCTTCCAAACCGAGAGAAACGAGGCACATCCAGGCCTGGTGATTGACGAGAATACCGTCCTCGATCTCGCCGCCGCCAACATTGACCGCCTTGAAACGCTCCTCGAAAACGACAACCTCGATCAGCAGTTGGTCGAGTTCTCCAAATCCAATTTGCCGCGTTTGCCGCTCGAGGAAATGCGGCTTCTCACTCCCGTCGAACGCCAGGAGGTCTGGGCCGCCGGTGTCACTTACCTTCGCAGCAAGAAGGCGCGCAAGGCCGAGTCCGACTTCGCCGCTATAGCTTACGAAAATGTCTACCACGCGCTGCGTCCCGAACTTTTCTTCAAATCCTTGCCCGAGAAAGTGTCGGGTCCATTGGAACCAGTCGGCATTCGCAAGGACACCCATTGGAGTGTGCCGGAAGCCGAGCTTGCCCTGGTCATCAATTCGCGCCGTAGAATCGTGGGATACACCTTGGGAAACGACATGAGCGCGCGCCGGCTCGAAGGAGAAAACCTGCTCTACCTTCCGCAAGCCAAGATTTACGACCATTCCTGCGCCGTGGGCCCGTGCATCACGGTCGGCCCCGATGAAGCCGAGGTGCGCACCTGGAAGATTCACCTCGACATCAAGCGGAAGGACGAATGGCTGTTCAAAGGTGCCACAGCCCTCGATCGCCTCAAGCGCCCCTTCAACGTCCTGGTTGATTACCTCACCCGCAGCCAGACCTTCCCCCACGGAGTTATCCTGCTCACTGGAACCGGGATCGTGCTCCCGGACAATTCAGCCCTCCAGGAAGGCGATATCATTAAAATCTGCCTTGACGAAATCGGGACGCTGGAAAACCCGGTCGCTGCCGTGTGAATCACCAGCTTCTTCGCCAGAAACGCCAAGGCCGCAAAGAAGTAAAATCTCCAATAATTCCCGGATTCTTGTTCATTTGAAAAGTTCCGGCCCGCGCCCAAGAATGGATTTTACACGAATTCGACTTTGACAGACGGAACAATGATTGGCATGGTTTCAAATCGGTTTAACCAACCGCAGGCGTAGGGGCTTAGGGACAGTTGGTTACGAAACGCCCGGAAAAATCTGGAAATAAGTTATGGCGGAATTTGTTGGCAATTTATTAGTGGCTCAGTCTGGTGGTCCTACCGCGGCCATCAACGCCAGCATTGCTGGTGTGATTCAAGAGGCAGGCAAACACGAATTCATCGAGGAAATGTACGGGGGCCTCCATGGTATCTTGGGCATTCTTAACGAGGAACTCATCGATTTAAACGAGGAAAATACCCGCACTATCGAAGGTTTGAAATATACCCCGGCGGCGGCGTTGGGCACGTGCCGGTACAAAATCGATTTCAATAAGGCGCCCGAGCGGGCAGCCAAGGATATGGACCGCCTATTCCAGGTATTCGAGGCCCATAACGTCCGCTATTTCTTCTACGCCGGCGGTAACGATTCGCAGGATACCGCGCACAAGATTCACGAGCAGGCCCTCCAACGCGGTTATGAGTTGCGGGTAATTGGCATCCCCAAGACTATCGATAACGACTTGCCCTATACCGATCATTGCCCCGGTTACGGCTCCGTTATTAAATATAATGCCACCACCGTCCTCGAAGTGGGATTCGACGTCGCCAGCATGGCTACCGACGAAGGCTCATGTTGCATCATTGAGGTGATGGGTCGCGCCGCTGGATGGATCGCCGCCGGCACCGTCCTGGCCAAACGCACCGCCGCTGATCCGCCGCATATTATTCTGCTTCCCGAGATTCCCTTCGACGAGGCCAAGTTCCTGGCCAAGGTCAAATTCAATGTGGACGTTCTGAAGTACTGCCTGGTCGTAGTTGGCGAAGGCTTGAAGAACGAACGGGGAGAAGAAATCGGGGCCGACAAAAACCGGCTCGATGCCTTCGGTCATCCATTGCTTTCCGGTGCTGCCGAACGGCTCGCCGAAATCGTCCAGGGCAAGCTCAACACCAAAACCCGCACCGTCAAACTCGGATACGCCCAGCGCGCCGCCGCCCACAGCGCCAGCGCCCAGGATATCATCGAGGCCGTCGCTTGCGGAGAGGCGGCAGTCAAGGCGGCGGTTGATGGCAAGAGCGGTCTCATGGTCAAGCTCGTGCGCGTCCAGAATAATCCATATCAGTGGACGACTGACCTCCACGACCTTAAGGAGGTCGCCAATAAGGAGCATTTAGTCCCGCGCGAGTGGATCAACGAAGAGGCATTCCTTCCCAACGAACAATTTGTCGAGTATGCCCGCCCCCTCATCGAAGGCGATCTGAAGGCTCCCCGCGAAAACGGCCTGCCCAAGTTTGTCGTTCTCGACAAAGTTCCAGTAGAAAAAAAGCTCCCGCCTCGAGGTTAGGCACCTTACTGTCCCCTTACCAACTCATCCCTTTGCCGCCGCCCTCAAGCGTGGGGTAGACCTCCGGTTTGGCCCATGCTCATGCCCGGCAATCACCTTTTTCCTTGCTGGCAAAGGAGGCGGTAGCTAGGCTAACACCAGTTGCCGAATCTCTAAAAGAGTCCTCTGACGTCGGCTGCTGCTTTCTAGTCCTGTGGCGCCGCCGGAAACGGACCAACCCAAGGAAACTATGATTGAATTAAGCATGCATACCGATAATTGGCGCTGTCTGAGCGGCTCATTTCAGAAAGCAGTCGAAGCGGCCCGGAAGTTCGATCTCAAATACATCGAATTCGGTGTGGTGGACGGGCAGGACTTTATCGAAGGCCTCGGTTACAGTCCGGCGGTGTCCCTCGATTCGAATCCCATAAGGCTGCGCCGCTATCTCGAGGCGAACGGATTGCAGGCTTCGCAGATCGACGCAGGTTATCCCATAACCGGCCCGTCCGGCGCCACTTTTGGCGTCCGCTACGCCCAGCGCGCCATCCAGTTTGCCGCGGCGATTGGCTGTCCCCGCATCGACACCACCGACGGGCAGTTCAAGCCGGAGGGTTATACCGACAAGGAGGTGATGGCGATCACCCGGCAGAACTACCGTCAAATCCTTGAATGGGCCGAAGACTACCAGGTGATCGTAAACCTCGAAACACACGGCCCTTACACCACAAATCCCGACACGCTCGAAGCGATGCTGCAATTCTTTGATTCGCCCTGGCTGAGGCTTAACCTGGACACGGGCAATACCTTTATCGCCGGAGGCAGCCCGGTCGAGTTCCTCAAACGGTTCCTGTCCAAGCTCAATTACATGCACGTCAAAGACGTGAGCCCCGACCTGGCGGCGGCCCTGCGAGGCGAGTCAACCGGTATCGCGATGTCCGCCTCGGCGATTGGCCAGGGCGTCAATGCCGATAATATCAAGGCCTGCATTCAACTGCTGAAAGAGGCTCGATGGAACGGCCTCCTCTCGGTCGAGTGCCTTGGCTCCGACGAAATCCTGTCCGCCAGCCTGGCTTGGCTCCGCCAACAATTGGCCGCGCCAACCACCCCGGCGAATAAGCCGCCTTTTATGGTATAACGTAAACAAAACAGTGACACCGATTCCGGGCCTGCCCTGGCCCGTGGGAGGAGTAATATGATCCCGAATCGAAAATGGCTGGGTATCAGTTGCGGCGTGTCTGTCTTGGCTGTGCTGGCGGCAATCGAATTCATGCCGGTGCGGAGAACTGCAACCGGCCCGCCGGTGACGGCTCAGCTCGAACGCCCACAATCCCCGCCACAGCCAGCGGCACAATCGATTCGCGAACCGGCGGTCGCAGGTCTCTTTTACCCAAAGGAAGAGAAACGCCTCGCCTCCATTATCGATGAGTTGATCGACCGGGCCGATCCCTATCCTATCGCCGATCTTAAAGGGCTGATTTGTCCCCATGCCGGCTACGATTACTCGGGACCAACGGCCGCCTCCGCCTATCGCACCCTGGCAGGCCGCGATATTCAAACCGTGATCGTCATGGCCCCCAGTCATTACGCCCTATTCAGCGGCATTTCGATCGCACGGTCGGATGCATACCGCACCCCCCTCGGGCTGATCGACGTCGCGCCTTGGGCGAAGGAACTTGCTCAGAGTAAACCCTTCGTTTGGGAACCGGTCTGCCCCGTCCAACGGCCCCCTTGGTGGCCGCAGTCGCCCAAAACCGCACCCCTCACCGGCAAGGACACCCCGGACACTTGGGAACACGCCGCCGAGGTTCAACTTCCTTTCCTGCAAAGGGTCCTGTCTAATTTTAAGATAGTGACGGCCGTGTTCGGCGACGCCGATCCCGAAGCGGCAGCACGCATCCTGGCCAACCGAATCGACGATCATACCCTCATGATCGCCAGCTCGGACTTGAGCCATTATCATCCCTACGACGAGGCGAAGGCGTTGGATGCAAGGTGCGTCAATGCAATATGCAACCTTGATTTCGAGCTGATGCGGTCGCAGGAAGCCTGCGGAAGCGGCCCTATCCTGACCCTGATGCACCTGGCACAGCTCAAAGGATGGAAAGCGCGCCTTCTCGACTCCCGCAACAGCGGCGACACGAGCGGTGACAAGAGCCGGGTTGTGGGTTATGCAGCCATTGCGTTCTACTTACCCGAACCGGCTTTGTTCACGGACCAGGAAAGGAGCTTCCTCCTCGATCTGGCCAGGCAGTCCATTAAACAAACTGTCGCCAACGCCAGCCTTCCAACCCCGGACGCAGCCGCGCTCGCACCCAAGTTCACCCAGCCGAAGGGTTGTTTTGTAACCCTGACCCGCCAGGGTGATTTGCGGGGTTGCATCGGCCATATCGAGCCGCAAATGCCGCTCTACCAGGCTGTTATTGAAAACGCCCGCGCCTCCGCCATTCACGACCCCCGTTTCCTGCCCGTGCAGTCCAATGAGCTGAACCAGATCGAGATCGAGATCAGCGTTTTGACCGTGCCCAAGCCGTTGGCCTTCGGCTCAGCGGAGGACTTGGTGAAGAAACTGCAGCCGTACAAGGACGGTGTCGTGTTGAAGCTGGGCTCGACCGGCGCCACTTTTCTACCCCAGGTCTGGGCACAAATCCCCAATAAAACCAATTTCCTTGATTCATTGGCCTTATAG
>JAMCZD010000417.1:16900-21032 GCA_023473405.1 Candidatus Omnitrophota bacterium | reverse complement strand
GAACTGCCCGCGCGGGTCCATTCAACTGGTTCGCGGCCAAACCTCACGCCATAAAACGATCAAGGTCAGTGGCCTGAGTCCTGCTGTGATGGTAGAACGACTACTTTCGCAGCAGTGAGAATTGCATTGCTTCTGTTACCCATACTTTGTATCGGCAATGGTTGTAAACACTGGATTACGAGTGAAGACCGGGCCGCTTCCACCAATGAGATCGCCCGCCTCAGAAACCATGTGCGCACCCCCGATAACCTGAGTATTCAAGTCACCCGTTCGTCCGAGCAAATCTCGGTTCGATGGCGGGAACGCCTTTCCCCGCCCCACCCGGTCACCGTCCGCCTGCTGCCGTCCGATTCGTTCGGATCAGTGCAACCGGTTGTTGAAGCCCGCCTGAACGATGGGCGTGTCGTTCCCCTGGTGTTGGACACTGGATCGCCGGTGAACCTGTTGCACATGGGCGTGGCTTTGAAGAATTCGGTCCCGATTGCCGATCCCGATCTGATGGGCACGACGTTCCAAGGATTCGGCGGTTTCGAGCCGGCGTATTACGGGATGATCGAGCAATTGAGTGTTGGCGACATGCAATTTCGCCACGCCCTGACGGCCATTCGAACCCGGACATTTCAGCGCCGGTTCCTGGGCATGATCCCGGTTTTTCGTTGGGAAGGCAATCTGATCGGCATGTCCAGCCTGTCGAAACTCAAATACCTGACCATTGATTATCCCACTCGTTCAGCCACGTTCTCGGCCCGCCAGCTCTTTTCCGAGCCGACCAACCATATGGCGGCGCGCCTTCCGTTTCATTTGGAGGGAATGCAAATCCTGGTGGACCTGCATCTGCCGCCTACGAACCATGTGACGGCGGTCGTAGACACCGGCAACGATGCCCCACTCATGCTTCCCACCAACCTCGTTCGCGAGCTGGGATATCAACAACTGGCCTCGAAGGGTCAGCCGGGCAAGTACATTGGATTAGGCGGCCAAGTGCATACCCGCACCTTCGGTCTACCGCAGATAAAACTGGGCAGTCTGACCTTCACGCGGGTGGACGTCGTGACCGCTCCGGAGGATTATCCGGTGTCCATCGGCAGCGGCTTGCTCAAGAACTACCGCGTTACGATCGATTTTCGCCAAAAGGTTATCTGGCTCGAACGCGGTCCATTCGGAATTCCGTTGGCCGGACGCGGGATGTAACTATCGCGCGCGGATCGCCGCGGCTCCGGTTCTGGTTCCTCGCCTATCGCGGCGACGGGACCTCGAAGGCGCGGTAGAAGCGGCGCGTCAAACCGCGTGCATCCGGATCGGTAAAGACCAAAACGCCATTGGTCGAGCTGTGATACCCGAGAAAGCTCCAGACCCGCATATCAGACGAGCCCTCGACCGCATACGACCGGCTGTCGAGCGAGATCAACTGAAGCTGGCATTGTTTGTCCGCTCGAATTCCGACCGACCTGAAGACCGGATACATATCGAAGCGGCCGCCGAGGAACTCCTCGACATCAGGCGCTGTCAGGCCAAAGACAAGACCGCCAAAAGTCGGATCGGGCAGCGACCCCAATACCACGCCGTTCTGGTAGAAGTCAGGCAACATTTGGCGGAAAGAGGTCGAGCCGTCAAAATGGCGCGCCAAATGAATCGTATAATTGTTGTTTAGACTTATCGCGACGGGTCCGTTCAAGGAATTCTTGAGATCGGCTACCAATTGCCGAAACCTGGACTCGTCTTCCGACTGGCTTGGATCGTAATTGAACAATCGTGTTACGCCGGGATTGCGGCTGCGAATCCAAGCCGATGCGTCCATGTATCGGTCCACCGCATTCTGAAAGGCAGCTTTGGCCGCGGCCAAATCGTTGGTGGTGGAGAACGTGAACAAGGACGGGTAATCGGCAGCAACCTGTTCCAACGTAGTTGCCTTGTTGGTGGCAAAAGCATAAATGGCGCTCAATTGTATCGACAAGTTTTGCCCGTTGAGCGTGTAACCCAAATACTCGACCGCATGCAACATGGCGCGCAGCAGCAGGATGTCCCCATAATCCACTGACACGTCCGCTATCGCGGTTTCGTTGCTGCTGAGGTTGAGCAGGAAATTGGTGCTGACCACCTTGGCCAGGTTCGCCTCCGCCGCCGTCACTTCCGGCAAGAGATTGGTGCGCAACAGGGCAATGCCCTCCTCAAAGTTCATATTGGGTATGCTGAGCGGCCTGCCCTCACTGTCCATCGGCAGACGAGCCGTCCAATGGTAAATATCCCGCCCGGAAGGCGTGATCCCCAAGCGGTCCATGAATCCCTGCGCTGCCGGTTGACCGGGCAAAACCAACAAGCGCGTCGCCGCAAGAAGGGCATTAGCCGTTTCATTGTTGGGCGATGCCTGCACGGCGCCGGCAAAACTGGCGTTGGCATTGGCCAGGTCATGGGCAGCCAGGTATGCGCGGCCTTGGGTTATAAGCGTTTCAGCGGATTGCGAATAACCGCTGAAGTGGACCAGCAACAATGCTGCGAGCGTGGACAATTTGATTTTCATTCGTACTAATTAATTCGTATCGAAGGAGGATTGGCCGGGCTCGAGCCCGGCGCCTTTTCATGGAAATAGAACAAAACCGCCGGCTCTTGAGCGTGTGCTCCGGGCTGGATCACCCCCTCTGGCTTTCCGCCGTAACGGTTGCCGGTCCTCGTGTGCGCCTGACCCGAGCATGGCAAAGAGATTCACTCCGGCGGTAGAGCCGCCCGATTCGAAATTCAGTTGCCCCGCTCCTTCCCCAGTTACTTGGAGCGTCGCCGATGCGACATGGACCGGGCTTCCCGCGTTCGAAAATTTAACGCCGTCGAGCAATTGCCACCGCCCGTTCGCCCTCAGGCGCGCCCGGCCGGCTCGCAGGCAATTCGTCGATGCTCCCGGACAAACAATAGTTACCAGGCGCAATTCTATAAGGCCCCCGCCCGCCTCGGCGCTCAGCCGGTCCTGAACCTGGGCTAATGTATCGGCTATTTGGTCCGGACGCAGTAGCTCGATCCTGACTTCCTCCGCTGCGATCATGGGCAACAGGCCGATCCGGAAGAAGCCGCGCCGCTGGTAATCACGATGAATCCGGTCGATGCGCAATACCGCCGCGGGCTGGGATTCTGCGTCGAGTAGAATCGGGAATGCCAAGCCCTGAACGCCGCTTTGGGTAGAGAATAATGCCCACGGTTCCCGGGCCAAACCTACCATGCTCACAAAGCCAACGATCAACATCGCTATTCCAGGTTTCATCCCTGATCAACTTATTGCATCCTCTTCAGATAGACACCGGTTTACTTGAAAATGGATCTCCGCCCGCACCGCCGCAAAATCAACCATTTGCCGTGTGAATAGGGTACCAAAGGTCCCCCGTCAATCCCATACCAACAACTCAACATCACGCAGCCTTGAACCTCAGTTCGACCATTATCAGGTCATCCCGGTATAAAAGCTCCTCGCGGTAGCGCAAGTAGCCACGCTCAGTTCTTCCATCGTGCACTGCTTCACTTGCGCGGCGGCTTGGGCAATCTCGCGGATATGAGCCGGCTCAGAGCGTTTGCCGCGATAGGGAACCGGGGCCAGAAATGGGCAATCGGTCTCGAGCATGAACTTGTCCATTGGCGTCGCGACCAGAGTATCGCGCACCTCCTGGGCGTTCCGGAAAGTGATAATTCCCGTGAAACTCACCAGCGAGTTCAAAGCTATGATCCGCTTCATGGCCGCCGCATCGTTAACGAAACAATGAAACACGGCGCGCACGCGTCCAGCCCACGGTTCGACTTCCGCCAGCACATCCTCGAGCGCGTTCCGCTGGTGGACGATGCAATTCAGGCCCAACTCGGCGGCTACCTCGAGGTGCTGCCGGAAGAGAGCCCTCTGCCGTTGTTTGTATCGGTCGTCGTCAGCAGAAGCGCCGCCGGGCTTTTCCGAGGGCAGATGATGATAGTCCAGACCGGTCTCACCTATCGCGATCACCTTGGGATGGCGCGCCCATTGCCGCAGCTCGGGCCGAAGGTCGGCGGGCGCATCATCGGCCTCGGAAGGGTGCCAACCGACAGCGGCGAACACTTCGGGGTATTGTTCGCTGAACTGGATGGCGCGCAAGCTGCCGGCGGCATTGGTGCGACCGTTAACGCC
>JAMCZD010000417.1:0-16838 GCA_023473405.1 Candidatus Omnitrophota bacterium | reverse complement strand
ACAAACTCTAACTAGAAATATCAAACTATGGCTCAAACCTTATTCCATCCAAGTATTGAAGGTGCCCAACATGGCGCCAAAAGTCTCACTGATTTCCTGGCTTACGCACGCAAGTCCGGCGCCAAGGGCGCGCAACCCTCGAATTACATGCTGCAGGCCGATAAAGGATTCAAGAGCGCCAGCGAAATCAAACGCCTCTTCCAGGACGCCGGCCTGATACTGGACGGCATTTCATGTCACGCCCCATTCTGGGTGCACACAACCGCCTGGACCGCCAGCCCTACCATTCGTCCGTTCCTCCCGGCCGATGTCGCCCGAAAGTCACCGGCGGAAATCGAAAAATGGGCTGAGGATTACCTGCTGGCATTGTTCGATCTGTCTGTGGAATTGGGCATTAAAATCCTGCCCATGTTCTGGGGTGTCGCCTTCGGATGGGAAGTAGCCACCGGCTATCCTTGGGGCTTCTGGAAGGGAGCGGATTACGATTTCATCAAAGAAGGCCAGGAACGATTCGTCAAGAAAACCGCTAAATTGCGCAGTCGGGCCAATGAGCTGGGTATCTACCTCGCCCATGAAATTCACCCCGGAACCGCCGCCATGAGTGCAGACGATTTCAACATGCTGGTTAAAACCTGCGACGGCGACAAATGCCTGACCGTTAACGCCGACCCATCCCATTGCTGGGAAGGTGAAGATTGGGAAACGCGTTTCCTCAAAGTCGGCCCTCGCGTTTATGCGTGCCACGTCAAGAACCATGTCGTTCGCCGTAATGTGTCGGTGCGGCTGATGGACCCGGATTGGCCAAATCGCGCAATGCAGTTCGTCGATATCCCGTCAGGCGATCTGAACATGATACGCTACGCCGAGTTGCTGATACATATCGGCTATCCGCAGCGTTACTGCGAGATTACGGGCACCCAAACCGCCCCCCTGATCGTTGAGGCCGAGAGCGCCTACCGCGACCTGGACGCCACCAGCGCCAATGGCATCCAGTACGTGCGCGACAACCTCTGTTTCCCCGTCGCCACCGCTTCCTTCGAAGATGGTATGGGAGCCTAATGCCACTCTCGGCGTCCCGCCCCCGAGCCCCCAACCGCACGGTCCACTCGGGGACGGGACCCCCGATTCCATCCGCAGCGCAACAGACTTCCCAGCCTGATGTATCGCGGGTTTCCAACCGGCTTCGCTTTGGAGCGGCTGACGCTTTGCCGATTTGGAAATCACCTTTTCCGTAGCGCAGAACTCCGAGTCTATTGCCAAAATCCCGGCTCGATGGTAATCATGCGTAATGCTCAAAGCTGGAATTGTTGGTTTGCCTAATGTCGGCAAGTCCACCCTTTTCAATGCGGTGATTCGCTCCCACAAGGCGGAGGCCGCGAATTATCCGTTTTGCACAATCGAACCGAACATGGGCATGGTCACGGTGCCCGATCCGCGTCTCGAATCTCTAACTCCAATCTTTAAGACCAAGGTCATCGTTCCCACCGTCCTCGAGTTGGTCGATATTGCCGGGTTGGTCAAAGGCGCCGCCAAAGGCGAGGGCCTGGGTAACAAGTTCCTCAGCCACATCCGCGAAGTGGATGCGATCATCCAGGTCGTGCGCTGTTTCGAAGACCCCAACGTGCACCACGTAGCCGGCGCGATCGATCCCGTGCGCGACATCGAAACCGTCGGCACCAAGGAAAAACTCGATAAAGACGCCAAGCACGGCGATAAAACCGCCTTGGCGGAATTGGAGGTTCTGAAAAAAGTGAGCGAGCATCTAAATACCGGCAAGCCCGCCAATACCCTGACCTGCTCGCGCGAGGAAAAGACGGTGATCAAAGGTTTCTTCCTGCTGACCGCCAAGCCCACCATCTTCGCCGCCAACGTCAAGGACACCGACCTGGCCGGCGCCAACACGAACCCGTTCATCGTCAGCGTCCGCGAATACGCCCGAACGCATCATGACTGCGAGACCACTGTTAACTGTGCCCAACTGGAAAGCGACCTGATAGACCTTAGCACCGACGAAGCCAAGGAATATCTACACGAACTCGGCGTCGCGGAGTCCGGCGTTGACGCCTTGATCCGGAGCACTTATCACGTCCTCGGCCTCCGAACGTTTTTCACCGGCAACGAAAAGGAGGTTCGCGCCTGGACCGTGCATGCCGGTGACACCGCTCCCACGGCGGCCGGGATCATTCACACCGATTTCGAACGCGGCTTTATCAAGGCCGAGACGGTCTCTCACTCCGACCTGGTGCGGTGCGGGTCCATCGCTGGCGCGCGGGAAAAGGGCCTGTGCCGAATGGAAGGCAAAGACTACGTGGTCCAGGACGGCGACGTCATCCATTTCAAATTTAACGTGTGAGATCAGACGCCCCCAGCAAGATGTCCCAAGGCAAGCAAGGCATAAAAGGTGTATTCGCAGTCCAATGTGCCGTCGTTCCAATGACCGTAAAACCCGCCGCGACTGGTCCAGAGGCTGTCGATGAAATCGAGGCAGGATTCGCGAATTCCGACGCAACGGTGTCCTAAAGTGGCCAGGGCATGCAGGGCGGTAGCGGTGGACAAAAGGTCGGGAAGCGGAGCGGACGGATTCGCCCGGAAACCGCCATGGAGACAATGCCGCGCCAGCAGCCATTCGCCGGCAGTTGATCCGGCGGGTCTCTTCAACACCTGTCGAACCGACACAACGGCCGCGGTGGCTGGAGTGGAACCAACGGGGAGGCCGGGTTCATTGGCCCATGCCCCATCCGGAGTTTCCAACCGTTCCAGACTCTCCAGAAGCCGTTCAGGCCGTGGCAATTCCACCCCCAAATCCTGGCAAGCCCCAACAGCAAAAAAGGCGCCGTAAGCAGTCCCGAATCGACCATGGCCGTCTGGACAATAACCGCCATCGAGCGATCGACGATTCTCCAGGCCGACGAGGATTTGCTTTCGCAATTTCAAGGCGAATATGGGTCTCCACCCAAGGCCGCGCTCGGCCAAAGCGGCCCAGGCCCGCCCCAGGCAGGTCAAATGTATAAAGTCCAATCCCTCGCCGCAGCCGAACTGACGGAGATAACCGCTGACCTCTTTTGGCAAGGCCGGTGTTTCAAGTGCCAGTAAAGTCTCGAGGCCAAAGACGGTGTAATATAGATCACTCCGGCCATCGCGCGCTTTGAAACCGCCGTCCGGATTTAATTGGCTGAAAACGAAGTCTCTCACTAGATGGGAGGAATCGCCCAAGTAGCGGGCGCCGCAACGGGCCGCATCGAGCATCTCGAGCCGGAGACTCATTCGAGGATTGAACCGGTCTTACCCAGCCGCATCGGCGATGGGCAACCGTCCGCCTCCCTTTTGCGCCTCGACTTGATGGCACCATCCCTTGATTTCCGTGGGATTGAAGATTTTGCCGATCACCCGGCGCAATAGGCCCTTGAGACTGGCATGGTCCAATTTGTGCAAGGACCGAACGGCTTCCTCCTTGAAAGTCTCAAGCAGTTGCCGGGCTCGTTGATCAGCCTTGAATTGGCCGAACCAGCGCTCGATTTGGTCGATCGTGATCCCATCTTTTAGGGATCGCCGCCAGAGGGCTTCGAGAACAGACTTGGGTTCGCCCCGGGCGCGCTCGTAAGCGATGGCTAGCAACAGGCTGGGGCGCATGGCCGTTAAATCATTTGATTCGACCCCGCCGCCCAAATCATTCAGATCGTCACGAATCTGGTAGGCAATGCCCAAGGCTTCGCTGAATTCCCTGATAACATCCGCCACGGCTTCATGGCTGCCGGCGTAAATGGTTCCCAAAAGCAATGAGACCGCAAAAGCGGGAGCGGTCTTATTGCGAAATATATCGAGCACTCGCAACGAGCTAAGCGGCTCGGGATGCCGCATCCAGGCCAGCTCAGCTCCTTGGCCGGCGCACAGCTTGCGCTGGCCTTCAGCAGCCACCCACAACATCTCGGCCTTTCGATCCGAATCAACCTCGCTCGCAGCTATTAAGCGGTACCCCTCACCGATCAGCAGGTCGCCGACGTTCAATGCCACCGGAATGCCGTGTTCGGCGTGAAGCGTTTTTTCGCCGTAGCGAAACTGGTCTTCGTCCTCAATGTCGTCATGGATAAGCGAGGCCTTGTGGAAGCACTCGACCGCCAGCGCGATTCGACGCAGGTCGAACGGCAGGGCTGACTCGGGCTGATCGCGCATTGCCTGGTAAGCCGCCACGGTGAGGAACGGGCGCCAGCGTTTGCCGGCGCGTGCCAGCCAACCTCGAGCCAGGAGCTCCGTTTCGTTCTGAGCCGGTCCCATGGTCTTTTCGAGGGCATCGAGTGTAAACCAGGACTCAACTTCTTCCCGCAGGCCGATGAGATCGAGCCGCCGGGTGCGGTCTTCACTGGTCAAGTGAATGACCTCCCAAACCCAATCCAAATCGACGGTGGTATCCTGGCAGTCGTCCTGGAGTAATGGTATGGCAAGCCCGGGTATGGCCGCCGCCTCCATGTACGGGAAGGCCTGCTCCAACACGGACATGCAACTGACCCCGATGATGGCCTCAATCTTGCCGGTTTGAATGAGCGACATTACCACGGCCGATCCCTCGGCTACCAAAACCGCGTAGCCCAATCGTTCCCCTTCGGCCTGCAGGTCCTGAATCGAGCAAAGCCCGCATTGACGGCAGAGCAATCCGAACCCATCGAAGAGTGCGGGGCACTTGGTTTCCAAGCGCAGGCATTTTGGCAGGAGAAGCAGCCGCCGGTGATAGGGCACGGCCGCCAAAGGTTCGCGCCAGATTTCGTTATTGATCAGGATCGTAACGTAGTTTCGATAGATCGGATCGGTCTGCGTGCCGCTGAGTATCTGTTGGGCGTGCAAGTCCAGCTCGTGCATTGAAAGAGGCGGAGTAAGTGGCTTGCCCGCAACGTAATGGCGAATGGTCCGCAGCAAGTGGTCCCGCTCGATCTTGGTTTGCGGTATGTTCTTATGCGGAGGCCGAAACCGCGGCAGCGGCGCCGGTCGCGGCAAGTTGAGCACTGGGGCAAGCATGAGCGATTGAAATCAATTAAGCGGTTGTCAGCCAGACGTTAGCGGCATGAACGCCGGCGTCCGCGCAACATCCACCGCGCCACGCGGTCAAGACAGCTAGACTGCCGCCCGCCTCATATTCATATAACACCCGCATATCAGAATGGCATGAGCAATTTCCATCGGCGCAAGCTATTTCGCAACCATTTTGCCCATTATCGGCATGGCGTCGGTTGGCGTCGAGATTTGTTTTCGTGTCCGGGCGAAATTGCGGCGCCAGGCGCGGATTTCAGCCTTTCCAAGGGCCTGGACCAAGGCGCGCTTCCAAAAAGGCACCCCACCGGCACGCTGATTGTCCCAATAAAGCCGGGGCACACATTTGAAATTGATCTCGTAGCAGGTCGTGTATAGTTCCAAATGGTCCGGACGCATCACGCCCAGGTGGAATGACTGCCCGCGTTTGGGGTCGTCGAAACGAACCGGTTCATGAAAGACAGGGAACACGACCGCCCGCTGTCTCCCCAGGTACCGCACCAACTCCAACGTGCGCCGCACATCCTCAGGAGTCTCACCCGGCAAACCCAAAATAATGCTGAACACTGGGAAAAAACCGCTCTGTATAATCCGGTGAGCCGCTTCCTTGACCATCTCTTCCCAATCCGCCGGGTCGAATGGGGCGATTTTGCCTTTGCCATTGGCATGCACCAGGTGGCCATTGGCGCTTTCGATCCCCATGTTCACCCACAAATACTCGACCGGCTGGGTCCATGCCAGCAACCGCCGGACCTCGGCAAGCTGTTCGATGCTAAACTGCAGCACCGAGGAAATGTTGGCGTGGTCGATCTGAATGAAACTCAACCCGGGCACCGTTCGAACCCGGGACAATAACGTGTGCAGCCGTTCAAAATTGACGCTCACACCGGTGCCGCCGTAACGAAAGAAATCTTCGCTCCCATTGACCACGGCTGTCAGGCCATTGACTCCGTTCGTTTCGAGGTCCGCCACGATGGTGTCAACCGGTAAATGCCCCATCTTCTTGGCGCTGACCGTGCAAAACTGACAGGCCTTGCCGCACCCGCGCGAAATCTCGACCACGCCCAAGACCGTGCCGCCCCGGATCGGCCGCAGACGTTCCAGCGCGGTCCCACTTTCCTCGACTACCCGCGGCGCAGCCTTGCCGGCCATCAGTTCGAGAAATAAACCCGGCCCGATGTCCTCGAAATATCCGTCAAAAACGCAATCAATCCCCTGGCTCTCCGCCTCCTCCGGGTAACGTACCCACTGCCAGGCCCCGGCGCCGCCGGCCACCACACTGAATCCATATCTCTGCTTGGCTGACTTTATGTCCGCCATCATGCGGCTCATCCAGTGCCGGGTGTAGAGCTCACCCTCCCAGAACTGGGTGGTTGTCGTGTTGCTCATCCCCTGCCCCAGCGGGTCGCTCGAGCTGACGCCAACGATCTTGGTCCAAGGGCCCAACAACCTTGGCAGAGCCTCCGGTGTGGTGCAGACCACGTCGGTATCGGTCAATGGCGTGTGCGCCAGCAAGGCCGCTTCGAGCCGGCGCATCCCCAAAGGCACCGCATGCGCGCGCCCCGCGGCATCGACCGCAACCGGAGGCGAAACCAAACGGCGCATGGCCCATTCTGGAACATGCGTGGTTTGCATCGTGGCAAAAATGCCTTCGAAGAGCACCCGGTATCGGGCGCTCAGGGTGCGGTCGGCTACCAGGACAACCGCAGGACGCAGCTTAGCTTTGGCAATCGATGTAGACATTCGACAATAGGCGAAAATTTCACGTGCCCGGTTCCTCGGAGCCGGTGTCAGGACTGCCGGATGAGCCGGCCTTGCTCGGTTTCATTTCCTCAGGGATGGGCAATGACCTCAAAACTTCGGGCGGGATATCCACCAGTCCCACCAGTTTCGCCAACCATTCCCTCCGCTCCCTCCGCGCCTGATCGGCGTCGCGTCCGGGTGAAAAGCGGTGCGGCTCCCGCCGGTTGCGCTCACGGAGCAATTGGTGCAAGTTGCCTCCCAACAACGCCGAAATATCCACCTTCAATTTCTCCCGCTCCAACTCTTCGGGCTTGATTTCGTCCCCGCTGATTGGTCCTGCTTTGTATTTCGGAAATAAAATGGCCACCTCGGGGCAAACTCGGGCGCAGGCCGGGCAATTAGGCTTGCAACGGACCGGATTCTGAACCTCGATCCGTCGTTGGGCGCTCACGCCGAAGACCCCGAACAGACAGAAACTCAGGCACTGCGCGCAGTGCGTGCAACGATCATAATCAATTACTGGAAACCATGGCAGCCACCCGTCCGGATTGATCTTCGCTGTGTCCGGTCCGATGCTTCCTGCCGGACTCGTCACGTTCTCCGTGTCGCCGGCTTGAGTTCTGGAACCAATCGCATCGCCGGTGCCTTCGCACTGACCAAGCAATGCTTCCGCCACTTGCCTCCCGCTTTGCACCCGCATGTTGAGAATCGTAACCCCGGTTGCGGGCAAATGGGCCTGGCCCATGGCAAACAACCACCTTACGGCGCGAGGGTAGCAAGCGGCGATTGTAATCCCCTGCCCTCCCTCAACCATTCTCTTCAGCCTAGGGTCCCGCTGTGCCGCCAACTCGCAAAGATCATCCACACAATCAAATCTGACGCCCTCTTCCCTTAGACGGCGTAACACCTCCGCCACGACCGTCCCCGCCACGACCCGGGCGTAGGAACATTGACAAACCAGAATCCGGCCCGGCCCGATATTTACGGACTGCGGTTCCGGCGTCTCAGTCATTGGGGCAGATTGACTCTGGCGATTCATTCGAGGAATATCCTTCGGCCAAACGCCCCAGTCCACAAGCTAATTCTTGTTACTCCAAACCACAAAAACGGATCGCAACCGCCTTGATGGATTCGCGCGAAGGATGTGTCGCGGTGACGCGCGTCGTCGTTTTTGCGGCGGCCAAAAGACGCTTCATAAAGCCTCGGCTTTCCTGAACGGCAAACCACGTTTACCGTTGAAGAGCTTCCTGAGACGATGATCGCTCGAGCTCGACGGGCGGCGAATGATTTCAGGCGCAACGCGGTTGCCGGTTTCGCGACGCGCACGCCGGCCCTTGAGCCAGTCGTCCCAACTGATCGGACGCCCTTTAGGAATGATAGGGACTGGATTTTCCGAGTTCATTTGCCACTTCAAATACCATCTTCTTCAATACCGGCAGGATTTGATATTCAGGCTGCTCTGCCAACCGGCCAACCTCACACCAGTCCATTTCCACCATATTGAAAGGAACGTTCATGTTGGATTTATCGCGCGCTTCTTTTTTAATGTAAACAGGCAAAATTTTGAACTGATGCGCTTGTCATTTCTACCGGTTTGATCTGAAATCTCCCCATGAATACAGTACGAACGGTGGCGCGGTTTAAATGGAGAAATTTCCTTTCCGTGATTGGGATTCTTTTGGCTGGCGGCATTGCTTTGGCGCAAACCCAGGACAACGCGCAGTCGATTGACCAGACCACTCTGGACGCGTGGTCGGCGCCTTTCCGGGGTTGGCATTACCACGCAGATCCAGTCATCCCTTCCGACTTCAAGATTCCCGGCCACGAGGAGTTTCACAACTTCGATGTGCCGACGGTTTATCAACTCCCAGGCCGGCCGGGGAAATGGTTCATGAGCTTCATCGGGTTCAATGGACATGGTTACAATAGCTTCGTGGTCGAGAGCACCAATCTCGTCCAATGGACCAACCCGCGCCTGTCGATGGGCTTCGGCCCTTCGAACGAGTTTGACCACGGCGGTTGCGTCATCGGCGCGTTCCTTTACGATTCTTACGATCTCAAGGCGCCACGCTTGCTCAAGCAGCGCAGCGGCAAATACTGGACTCTCTACGGCTGTTACCCGCGACAGGGCGGTTATGAATTGCGCCCGGGTTACGAGGGCGTGGCGGTAAGCGACGACGGATTGACGTGGCACCGGGCCAAAAACACGCCAATTCTCTCCGTGCGGGATTCAGACTGCGGCGCCTGGGAAAAGGACTGCATTTACCAACCGTGGCTGGTCGAGCAAGGCGGCAAGTTCTACGACTTCTATAATGCGGCCAACGACGGCACTGAGCAAATGGGCGTCGCCCTCTCGACCAACTTGCTCGATTGGAAACGCTATGACCAAAACCCCGTCGTTCGCGTTCGCCCAGGCGGTTATGACAGTCAGTTCTGTTCCGATGGCAAGGTGTTCCGCGACGGCAATCACTGGGTGATGTTCTATTTCGGAGTGGGCAAAGGCGGGGCGCACATCATGGCCGCCTTCTCGCGGGACTTGCGCCACTGGACATCCCACCCCGAACCGCTTTACAAGGCCGGAGGTCATCCGGGCGGATTGGACCGTCAGTACGCCCACAAGATTTCCCTCGTCTATAATCCAGCCAACGCCACCTTCTATCTCTATTACTGTGCCGTGGGAAACCGCGGGCGCTGCATTGGGCTGTTAACCAACCGACCCCTAAAATGATCACCTGCGATCCGGAGCTTTTCCAGTTGGCTGCGCTTTGGCCGGATCAAAGGCCCGACTGTAATCGTGCAACACACGAATGTAATCCTGGGCAGCGTTGCCGTCGGCAAAGTCGGTCTCCTTCCAACTCTGGGGTGAGAAAGGGCCGCCAGGCCAAATCCAAACAGGGATGGGGCCGGCGGGGTCCCCGTTGGCGGCGCTATCGACCTGCTCGCGAAAGTCTTGGGCTCGATAGTTCGGGGTATGCGCGCCGAAATCAATCGGGGCAACGCCGGCGATCACGTGCTGGTTGTCATGGATAAAGGGGAACTGGGTCCGTTTCCAGTCGCACGTCGCCTTGGTCTTTTTGCCGAGCCACCAGGATTGATACCACTGGCCGCCGGGTTTGGCAGGGCCCGCGCCGTAGGTATGTTCGGCGCCAAGGAAAAGCTCGAGACCGGCGTCCTTGAATCCCTGATACCACCAGCGCTCGCCCGGATAGCCAAAGGCATAAACCATAACGATCTTTGCGCCGGGCCATACCGATTGAATCGCCTCTCCGACCTGTCGACCGCGTTTATAATAGTTGCCTTGCAATCCATACTGGTCGCCATGACCGCCCCAGACCCAAGGCTTTGTCTTCCCGGACTCGTCTCCTTTATAGCTGTAGTATGCTTCCCCATCGAAGACCAGGCCTTCGAACCCGGCACTGCGAGCCTGGGCATAAATGACAGTGGCGCTCTCACATACTCCGCGCCAGAAATCCTGGGTTTCTGGCGCATTATCCCAGAGCTGAATACCGGGCGCGTTCCGCCGCTTCTCCGTCTCGTAAGCATAGTCGGGCACAGGCCGTTCAAACCACCAATACCGGATCGCATTATGCTGGTAAGCAGCCAATACCCCGTCGTGCTCGAGTTGTTCGACCGTTCTCTGGGTATCACTACGCTGATCCTGCGGGAACGCTCCTTTCAGCGGATACAACCAAACGTCGGTTATGCCGAGTCGATGATACCACGACGCGAGAGGCGCGTCCGGACTCAGGTCACCCCCAAACAGATGAATGTCGGTTCGGCGCGAAACGGTCTTGTTTTCGCCGAGCGCAATTCCACCAGCCGATACAGTTGCGACGATGAAAACCAGAAGGAGGATGGGTCTTTTTGCAGTTCGCATAAGAGATGACATGTCGGAGCACCCTTATTTCGGCGCCGTAGCAGCGCGCAAGTGTGTCAAGCCAGCGGATTCCTACGACTATAGTTCACATTACTCCCTTCACTTTTGGTCATCCACTGTCTTGCCCACCAGGAACACCGGCGACTCGGATACATCGACTCTGACAGTCCCATTTTCGGGTGTCCTGTTGCCGAAAGCATCGCTCAGATATCCGTCGCTGATATGGAATGTCAATTGCCCGGTACCGACTATTTTCCAGACCGCCACGACGTTGGTGGGGCCCCGGCGGAAGCGCGCCACGCGGAAATCGGGCAATGGTTTCGCGACTTCGATTGGAACGGCGCCCGCCAACTCCTGCACCATGTTGCCAACTTGTACATAGGCAACCTTGGCGGACAGGCCGTTGGCACGGCTGCGGGTGATGCCCCACTGCGATTCGGGGTCTCCCGCCGTTCCGTCCGCGCCGAGTTGATAGATGAACACCCGGTCTATTCCGTAGCCATATTCAAGCAACAACTGGCGGACAAGGTAATCCCCCTGCTGCCTCTCCGTAACGGCAAACGGGCCGATCGCGGCATCATCGTACTTCGGGTCGCACGTGGTATAGCCGTGCTCCGAAAGCCACACTTCCTTTCCAGCGATAAGTGGGCGGATTTGGCGGACGGTGGTCTCGAGGTCCTCGACGCTATCAACCTTCGAACTTGCCTCCGGGCGGCGATTGCGCGGCGCCGGATAGTTGTGCCAATCGTAGGCATCAAGGTAAGTTCCGATTGAATAAGGGGGCTGAAGCAATTTGAAATAGCCGCCTGGGTTGCCCGGGTTGGCTGCTTGAGCAAGGCCGGTGATCTTGCAATGTGGATCGGCGGCTTCGACGGCTTCCCGGATCGCTTTCAGGTCATCAGGCCAAACCTTGTTGAAGGTGTCGTCGGGCTCGTTCCAGACGCAGAACGCGGGGAATTTGCCCTTGTATCGTGTAAGCAGCTTGGAGATATAGTCCGCATGGTCCTTTGGATCGAACAGGCCATCGGCCTTTCTCGCCCACTTGGGCACATAACAGAAGTTCGGCAGCAACTTGAGCCCGTATTTCTCTCCGGTCTTAACCTGCTTGTCGAAGTAGTCCCAGGGTATGCCGTCTCGGCTGGTGGTAAAGTTCCAGTTGAAGTCGATCCTTGCCCATCGGACACCAAGACGGCGAAGTAGCATGGCCGGTTCTTCGTTCACCACGTGGATATTGAAGCCCAGGTTGTCCATCTCCCGGTCCTTCGGCGGTTCGCGCATGATTGCCGCCCTGGCGGGTTCGAGCGTAATCCGCTCCTTGCCGGCAACGGCAGTGGCGGTGAACTCGTAGAGACCGTAGTCCGCATTTTTCGGGAACGGCAATTCGGTCTGCACCGTTTGCCCAGGGGGTGCTGTGATTGCCACCCGCCCTTGGCGCAGCGTCTCCATCGATGGCAATCTGCGCAGTTCCCAGTTGAAAACGCTGTCAAGCCCGTGCTGCCCGTTGTTCTTGGCTTTTAGAAAGACGGACACAGCCCTGGCGGAATCGTAAATCCCGGCAAAGGCGCTGCTCTCGATCGTTGTCTGAAGCGGGCAGTTCGTTTCCGCTGCTAGTGCCTGAAATATGGCTTCCATCGCTAAGGCGATCAGGAGCACGATTCCGGACAAGGAACGACAGGTGTTCAATCTCATAAACCGCCAAAATGTGACTCTGCAGCGGTGAGTGTCAAGACGCCAGTTTTTAGCGAGGGTCGATAATTGATAATTGGTTATTGAATTTGCAGAGCACACGCCATTGCAGGACCAGTCAGCATCGCGATGCTGACTTTCTTCAATGAGAAATAACGAATTCTCAATGCTCAATTTGCAATGAAAAATCCGAAGGATGCCATTAGCGGTGGCAATCGACATGCGGTGTCAAACCTTCCTCACATTCATTTCTTGAGGAGTTTGATCTGGAAATCATAGCCCTTTTCTTCATGCTTTTGCGAGTCAAGCCAGTAAACAGTGTCCTTTTCCGGGTCCTTTTCTTTACGCTCGTCGGCGGCGTAGTACCATCCTGCCATTGGCTTGATCCAGGCCGTGCGGCTTGATGAATCATAACACCAGCCTCTCTTGGTACCGTCAGAGACCAACTCAGCCTTTGTCTGGAGCTGGGGTAGGGTATCCGCTCCTTTAGATACGGTTGTGGGTTCATTCGCGCAATGGACACTGAGAAGGTAGCTCCGGTTCTCGGGCATATTACGATAAGCGCCGTTTCGATCTCCGATGGTGATCCGAATGCTGTTTCCCTTTTGATGGCACTGGAACTTGGTGTTGGTATAGAAGCCTTTATCGTAATCGAAGGTCACCCCGTCATCTTCATAAAGGGCATACGTCGAGTCTCCATGAGGGTAAACATCCAGGCGCACTATCTCCAAGGGTTCCTTGTCAGCAAAAGCGACGACCGGGCCCATGGGAATAATCGCTCCGCCTTTCACAAAAAGCGGACCGCCGACCGTGGCTGGCCAGTGACAATCGCGCTTCCATTCGCCCTTGCTGTCGAAGGTTTCGCCCGACCAATAATCAATCCAGGTTCCGGCGGGCAGGTAAACGTCCTTGGTGTAGATGGCAAGGAGGAACCAATCTCCCAACATGCACTGGTGATCGAGTTGGTAACTGGCCGGGTCACCCTGGTATTCGAGAACCATGGCGCGCATGTACGGGACGCCGGTGAGGTTAGCCTGCCGGTGTGAGTTGTAGATGTATGGAATGAGCTGATAGCGCAGCTTGAGATAAAACTGGCACATGGCGTCCTGCGGGATGCCGCTCAATGCCCCGGGGCAGAATGGCCCTAGCAGAGACCAGTGTATTCCCGCGGGACTTCGGTCGCCAAAGTCGTGGCTCGTGTAGGTGTGGCCCGACAAGCCCAGGTTCATTTCTCCCTTGAAATGTTGATAGCCACCACCGGCGTCTCCGCTCGGCCAGATACCGGGGTAACGCTGCTGGGACGGTCCCACCATCGGGTTATAGTTCAGGGTCCGCCTTCCGGTGTGCTCTTTATATGCCTCGAACATGGCCTGGGAATAGAGGGTGGGAATGATGTTATGCATCTCCTTTCCGGTCAGCCCATTATGGTAAAGAACGTCAGGCTGCCATTCGCTTTGCCCGCAGCCGTATTGCTTGAAGAAACTGATCCCCTGGTCGTAATAGGGGAAGTGATAGCCTTTGTACTTCTTCACCTGCACGGGATCCGTGATATCTATACCCCAGTGGTTGACGCCGCGCTTGAGCAGGTCCCAGGAAGTAAACACCCAGTCAGCCGGACCGCACTGCCAAAGACCCAGCTTGAAATTGAGATTGTGCAATCCGGCGATCATGGCATTTGGATCGGGGAATCGCTCGGCGCTCCAGCCATCCATGCGATACGGCGTTTTCATCCAACCGGGCTCCAAGAGCAGCATGTCGCAGGGAAAATCACGACGGCGAAAATCGCGGGCAATATCGAGCACTTCGGATTGCTTTTGCTCGAAGCCGCAAATCTGGAAATAGCCAAGGCTCCATTTGGGGAGCAACGGAGACTTCCCGGTAAGGCCGGTGTAGCTGTCGAGGATGCGTTTGAAAGAGGGTCCATAGATGAAGTAGAAATCGAGTGAACCGGTATGCGGAACATTGTTGGGTGGTCCACCCAGGGTGATGGACCAGGCATTGGTAATGGTGCAGCCCATGTCAAAGATGCTGTCCCGGAAATCGTTCAGGTAGATTCCGTAACCTCGGGTGCTCATGAAGAACGGGATCACCGCCGGCGCCATGCACATGCCTCCCCAGTTTGGGCCGAGACAGAAAAACGTCTTCTTACCCGTCTGGTCCAAGGTGACGACGCTCTGCTCCAGCTGAGTCCCATGAAGACAGACGTTATGGTATTGCGGGAAGCGAAATTCTCTGAATGGCGCCTTTGGATTAAGCGTGCCTATCCCTTCGCCCAGGCCGAAAAAGTGCTCGTCCGAAGCCCGGTCCATTTGCACAAAAGCCTTGTCGCCATCCCCCATTCCCGGTTCGGCGCTTTCGCGGGTCAGCAGGCGGTTGTCCCGATCATAAACCGCGATTCGGAAAGGGGCTTTCTGGAGCTGCAACCGGAGTAGGGCGCTGGTCAGTTCGATCTGCGTGTCGTCCTCGACAACCTCGAGCGGGACGGTCGGATACTGGTTATTGGGCTTCACCAGGCGCCATTCCTCGAGCAAGCGCGCCGCGGGAAAGGCGCCGTCCATCGAACATCGCACTCGGAAGAGGCCATCGGTCAGAAAGTCGATCTGAACCTGCTGGCGTTCGCCGCACTTGAGTTGGATGCCGTGGCCCGATTTGGTCCAGGAGGTAACAGTTCCCACCGGTTCGTAAGCGAAGGTTAGACTGGCTATCAGGCAAGTGGAGATGGAGCAGAGACGAAAGGAGGCTATGGTCATATTTGTAGTGCACTATGTTTGTGTTGCCGTAATGACACACCCGTAATACCTAATCAATATTTGAAATATCTTTGGCTAGCTATTTCCGGTAGCCAGGCGGCGCGGAATCGGTTTTCCACTCGTCAAGCGGATGTGCGCTGCCGCAATGGGGGCAAAACGCCACCGGATATTGTCCGCCGCAATACGGGCAGCAGGCACGGGTGGCAAAAATATCGAAGGGTTGAGAGCACGAGGCGCACTTCCAGAATGCCCCCTCAAGCGGCGACTGCTTGCATTCGGGACAGGCCCACCCATCGCGGTGCGGTATTCTGTCGATTCGGGCCAGCGTTCGCGCCTCCATGAGGCCGCGCCAGCAATTGGACAGGATGAACACCGCCAGGATGCCGATCCAGATGGACCTTGCCCAAGCGGCGAACGCGATCAAACCGGCCACGCCGATGAATCCAATGACCGTGGTGACCATCAAGCTGCGGGCGCGCCCCAAGAAGAACCAGAGCAACGAGCGCAGGATTTGCCCGCCATCGAGGGGATAGATGGGCAGCAGATTGAAAATCAGCAAGCCGAGGTTGATCATCCAGACGGTCCGGAGCAGTCCGTAGGCATTCGGCAGGGCATCGGGCCAACCGGCCCTCGAACTCAGCAAGAGAAGCACGGTCAGGACGGGCGCCAGAACAACGTTTACCAACGGCCCGGCGGCAATGCTCCAGAGGGTCGCGCCCGGTCGTTGCGGCGGGGCCACATAGGCCACACCGCCCAGCGGCCAAAGAACGATTCGATCCGCCTTTCCACCGACCTGCCGGCAGGCCAGGGCGTGGCCGAACTCATGCAGCAGCACGATAAGGAACAGCGACAGATATTCGAGAACGTTCCAACTGAACGACGAATAGGACCGTGCGCGGCTTTGAATCTCAATCACCGCGACGATAAACCATGACCAGTGCAAAAAGACGTCGATCCCGGCCCAGCGGAACAGACGTATCGAGCCTTGTTTTGTGGGCAACATCAAACATGTTTAACACAGAACGCCTCAGTCGCAAATCGGAAATGTAGGTATGACACGCACGGGTTCAGGCATCCGCGCTCCAGGCACGCTCCAAAGCCCAAAGCGCCGTCGCCGCTTCGCCCTGCCGGCGCACTACACGATGCATGATCCAAACGCTCTTTACGCTTCACACGCTCCACGAACACGCGCTCCAATGCTCAGAACATCACCTGCATACGCAAGAGGGCCTCGTCGAACGCATCCTTTCCAAAGGCGGGATTTGCCTGCCGGAAATCGGACCAGGTATGGATATAATCGAGCATGACCTTGAGGTTGTCACCGAGGATGTAGTAATTCAGGCCGCCGGTGATGGAATTGAGGTTGTCATGGTTGGCCTGGCCGGGATTGAAGCTCTCCCATTTGCTCACCAATTGGAGCTTGCGTCCCCAGATGTAATAACTTCCCTGGACATAATATCCATTGGCAACGAACTCGTTGAAATTAGCCGGGCTGGAGGTGGGCCGGTAGTGTTCTTCGAGATACTCGGCCGTCAGACCAAATGGGCCGATAGTGGAGGTCTGGTCCACCCCCCAGGCACGGCGTTCATCCGCTTTGATATTGGATCGGACGCGGATAAGAAAATGACTCTGGACTTGTTGGCAACGGTCCAAGGCCAGAGCGGCAAAGGCCGCGCAACCATAGAGCCGATCGGCCAAGAGCAAGCACCCTTTGGCCAACTGGCAGAGCAACTGAACCGATAGTTGCCACTCCGACTGGCCGG
>JAMCZD010000493.1 GCA_023473405.1 Candidatus Omnitrophota bacterium | reverse complement strand
GATGGACATGCTCAAGGCCGCCATGAGCGATATGCGCCTGAGCGCCCGTGCCTACGACCGTATTCTGAAAGTCGCCCGCACCATCGCCGACCTGGCCGGGTCCGAGCGCATCCTGACCGACCACGTCATGGAGGCCGTCCAGCTCCGGTCGCTGGACCGCCAGTTGTGGGTGTAGAGCGGGCGTAGCATCGAGCGTCAGTTTTACCGTTACGTTAGGGCGGCGCTGTGCCGCCGCCGTGGAATAACGGTACACGCCGCAGCGCGCCCATACCTGGATATATTGATTCACCACGAATTTCACCGATTTCACGGATTCTCTTCTACTTCCTATGATCCGTGTCATCCGAGTAATCCGTGGTTAACACTCTTCTGGCGCCCGTTCGGGATTGATCAACATGGCATGCAAGACTACGCGCCGGCCCCGAACCGATACAGGCCAGAGTAGTCTCATTATTGATGCATACAATTATTTTCGTCGAATAGCCCTACTTATACTTGGACAACTCGGGCCAACCCATCGAACCGCTGGAGTATAAGCAGTGTCGAAGGTTGTCGACGCACCATTGGCGCCGGTGAATATGGGGGATAATGGACTGTCAGGTGCATTTGTAGAACAGACGGCTCTTGTAAAGATATGCCAGTTCACTCGACCAGGCCAAGAACACGGAAAAACGCAGCGTTGCCGCTGATTGTGTTGGTGGCGCTTGTGGCGGTTGTCGGTTCACCAACGTCGACCCACGCTTGGCCGAGGGCTACGGTCTGCTGCAGTTGGTAACGCCTGAATCCAAAATACCATTCGACCACGACCTTATCCGCTTCCCTACGGATGCTTTTGATGAGCACCGCCGTGGCCGGTTGGAGACTGAAGGATTGAAGGCCGATCAGCGGAGCGAGGATGTCCCCGTTGGGAGACATTCCACCGCCTTGCGCATAAAAAAGCGGAGACTCGCCATAGCCGCCAACACCTCGAAGCACTGTGGCCTCATATGTAAGGCCTAAATGAACATCCCAGACTCGGACCTGCAACCATGCCCAACTAAAAGATTCCACATTCAGTAATTCAACTTCACCGCCTTGGAAATAGCCTGGCATATAGAAGCGAGCAATATGCAAGATACCTCCTTCAAGACTAATCGCAGGAATTAGCAAATCAGGTGTAGTACCTCCCCAAAGCTCAACCAGATAATTAGTCCCGGTTAACGGTAATCCCGTTGCGTCGAAAACAGGAGCATTATCGTAAGGACCTATTATATTGGTGAGGTTAAAGATGGCCTGACCCAACGCCGCACGGACAATAAGAATAGTTAAGCTGAATTGGATAGCAATCCATTTGTTTCTCATAAAACACGAGCAATTGTTCATCAAGATTAGTTCGAAGGAAACTCGACTCAAAGAATTGTCAGGGCCAAGTCATTCGGATGAATCGGATATCACCCTGATTCCGGGCGAAGGCTGTCCCGGCAGCCGTCAGCCGATTGTCCGCCCAGCTTGTATATACATAGGGACCATCAGCCTAAGCCCCGTTGTATTCTCCGACATGACCACTAAGCTCACCAGTCGTATTAACGTTAGCCGGCCAGACTGAGTACCACCAATTCAGGTTCACGCCTCCGGGCGGGTACGTTGGATCGTAATAGCCTTCGTTAGTATTGTCGGGCAACGTCCCCGCAAAGGCGGGTGGAAAGCTGCCGGTAGTGATCCGAAACTCGTCACCAAGATTTACCAAACCATCCGCCCCTATCGTGGAAAATCGGCCATACAGCTCAATCAGCGAATTTGCACTATCATTGCGCCGGTCATACCAGTCCACGAATAGTTTCGTGCCGTCGGGCTTAATCGCCATTACCGGCATCCATTGGTCGTTGGTCCATACGCTGTTAATCCGGACTGGCGACGTCCAATTGTCGCCGCCGTTGGCGGAGCTTACCAAGAAAATGTCGCTTTTGTCTCCCGGGTTTTGCCCTGTGTCCGCGTAAACAACATATAGGTGGCTCGCTTTGTCGGGATCTGGATTCGCCGCAACAACCGGAAACGCAAAGGCCCGAAAGATGTCACTAGCTGCAGCGCTGTTGCTACGCTTTAATTGAAAATTGATATTCGCAGGATCCGAGAAAACCAACTGGCAGACATTAGTTACCACGCCCAGGGCGCTGCCGCGATTCTGAACCTTTCTTGTTTTGAGCCAATAGGTAGAGGTGCCGGTGCGCTCAAACCAAACCACGTGAGCAACGTGATCAGGCCCGACCGCGACGATGGCCGATTCCAGATCAGTGATGATTGTCCCGTCGACTTCTCTGAGCAGGTTCGTTGTCCAATTATTGAGGTAGCCATTAGTCGAAGTGGCCAGCCAAAGGCGTTTTGGGTTTGCAAGAGAAGTAAAGGTGAGATAGACATCGTGCTGGCCCGTTCCGGTCGTATTATCCACCGTAATCCATGGCTTATCCGTCTGGATGATTTCGTCGCGCACCGTTGTTGGTTGGCCGAACGTCACTCCGCCGTCGGTCGATTTCCAGAAAAGAATTCCTTTCCAGCCATTAGTGTTGCGCGGGGAGGTGCCGGCCAAATGCACCAGATTCAAAGCCTTATCCACCGCCAGCACCGGATCGCCTGCGTCTCCGTAGTTGTTGGCGCTCAAGGGAGGAACTCCCTTGTCCTGGAATGCGGTCCCTCCCGAATGGGAAATCGAGTAAGCGACAAAGCGAGGGATTAAAGGCGTTAAGTAGGGACTTCCTCCAAACTGGAAAATGCCCTGGTTCGAATCGACATAGCCCACAAGGACTGTTCCATTGAGCACCGCGCAGGTCGATTCAAACTGCGTATCCTGTTCATTTCCATAATCCTGGGCCGGGTCATTGACCAGGATGTTCCAGGACAGCTCGTATTCCTGCAGGTCGCCCGGAAAGGCCGTGTGCGTGCGCGCGACGGTCCAGTTGAATGTGTCGTTGGTCGCCCAGTCCCCGTTCCGGTCCTCGAAATAATCGGGCAGGCCATCGGCATCGGTGTCCACCGGCAGGTTTTGGCCGTTGAGCGCCACGTAATGCAGGCCAATGTCCACGAGCGAGGTGGTTTCCTTGGTCTGGTTGGTTTGGGTTGTGTAATGGTAAAGACCGAGCAGATTGGCATTGGTGCTGCCCGCATTGATTAGGCCGGTCGAGGATTGATAATAATCGCTCAGCGCGGCCGAAGCATAGATGAAATTGGTCAGGGAAACATTTCCCGGCCCGCCAAGGCTCGGCGTGTTGACAAAACCATTGTAACCAGTGGTGTTCGCAAGAACACTGCTCCCATTCATATTCACCCCGTCAAACTCGTTATTATAGATCGACCAGGGAAAGGTTCCTGTATTGTTTTGAAGCAGCGCTGTGCCCCGGTAAAACAGGTTATTGCCCATTTTTACCCCCAGCCCGGTTTGATCGTTGTTGTAGCCCTGGATCAGGGTGATATTGGCCCGGCGAACCAGATTGTTGGTAAAGGCCACCGTCATTCCCCGCACGTCGCTGTACAGGTAGGGCGCCAAATATAACTGGCCGCCGTGCAACTGGCAGTCCGTGAACGAGAAAAGGCTGAACGGGTAACTGCCGCTATTGGCGAGAATGACCTGCCGGTAGATGTTGTCGCTCAAATGGGAGATTTCGGTAAAGCGCAGCCGAATCTCGGGCAAGACGCTCCAAGCCCCGTTGATCTGCAACATGTGAACTGTCCCGGTGGTGCCGTCCAGATTGGTGGGCACTTCCTGGACAGCCGGGTAACGGACCATGTGATTGAAGGCCAGGGGCGTGCCTTCGCTGTAAACCTTGGCCCCGGATTTCAGGTTCAATCCGTTAACCCCATACAAGCAAAGGGCCACCCCGTTGGTCAGGCTCAACTGGGCATTGGTTAAGGATATGTTGTGGAACACCCAGTCCAGCGGGTCGTAGTGGTAGCCCAGGTCGGGCGGGTCGTCGTCCCGAAGCGCTTGAGGTGCCAGAACGGTTTCGTTGGTGATGTCGCCCGACCAAACGATGGGCGGATAGGTGGTTTTCTTCCTAAGGTCAGCCAGCAGACCGGCGTTGATCGAGGTCGTTCCGGCATTGCGCCAGTCGTTGACCGCCAGGTAATGGCCGGACCTGCTCACGGTCTGGAAGGCCGCCGTGCTCGAGTTGGTCGAGCGGCAATAGTTTGACGAATAACTGAAATTGCACCCGTTGGTGATCTGGACCAGCAGGCTGTTCACCAGCGAGAGATAACCGCTGGCAAGGACGGTCTCGTAAGCCAAAAAGCCGCACCGATCGAAGGTCACGTTCTCTCCATAACCGGTGGGATAGGGCCCATACAGGCCATAGGCATCCTGATAGAGCAGGACATTGCGCAAGTAATAGGTGCTGGCAAATAGATATATCCTACATTCCGCAGTTCAGGAACATGAAATTTTGATTTAATTTCCCAGCATTTTTGAGGTTTCCGCATTCAGACTGGAT
>JAMCZD010000336.1 GCA_023473405.1 Candidatus Omnitrophota bacterium | reverse complement strand
GACATCGAACGTGCTGCCTTCGCGCAAGGTGATCGATTCCGCAACCGCTTTTGCAGGCTCGGGAGCGGTCTGGGGAGGCGGGGCGAAGGTTTGGGCGGCGGCGAGGGGTTTGCGCATCTGAGAGAGGAGCTGACGGGTTAGGTCGCAGTTGGCGGTGTGGCTTGGTTTGATGGCCATGACATGGGCCTGCAAAGGCGATCCCAGGAGGCTGAGGTCGCCGAGCATGTCAAGGATTTTGTGCCGAACGAACTCTTCCGGATATCGCAAAGGTTCGGTGGTTAGAACCGCATCGTCCCTAATGACAACCGCATTCTCGAGGCTGCCGCCGCGGATCAGCCCGTTCTTGATCAAGGCTTCGATTTCCTCGAAGAAGCAGAAAGTCCGCGCATCGGCCAATTCGCGTTCCCAGTTTTCGGGAGTGATCTCGAGGCTGAAGAACTGGGTAAAGCGGTTGCGTTTATCGGAGCTGACACACGAAATCTTGAACTCGGCGCAAGGAAATACCGAAAAAAAGGAATCCCCGCTCTGGATTTGCATCGGGGTGTTCACCTGGAAAGGCTCGCGTTTTTCGGTTTGCGGAACAATCCCGGCGGCCTTGATGACCTTGGAATACTCGCGGGCGCTGCCGTCCATGATCGGCGGTTCGCTGGCATCGAGTTCGACGACGGCGTTGTCGACACCGCAACCGGTCAAGCTGGCGAGAACGTGCTCGACGGTGTGGATTTTGACATTCCCTTTGGAGAGTGTGGTCGAGCGGTTGGTCTCGACGACGTTATCGATGCGCGCCTCGATTTCCGGTTTACCTTCCAGATCGACGCGGCGAAAGCGGATACCGGTATTGGGGGGAGCGGGCAGAAAGCCCATCTCCACCCGATTGCCGCTATGCAATCCAATTCCAGCAAGCCGCGCGGGTTGGCGGATTGTTTGTTGGTTCAACACGGGATTGGTTCGCGCTGTTCGCGGTCTAATTCTTTTCGGCCATTTGCTTGTCGCGTTCGGCCATGGCGGCCTTGCGTGAGAGGCGGATGCGGCCTTTTTCATCCACACCGATGCATTTGACCCAGATTTCGTCCCCCATCTTCACGATGTCCTCGGCCTGTTTGACCCTGAAATTGGCCAGCTCACTGATATGAACCAGGCCGTCCTTGCCGGGGAAGACCTCGACGAAGCAGCCGAATTCCTTGATCGTGACGACCTTCCCGCGATAGACCTTGCCAACCTCGATCTCGGCGGTCATTCCCTCGATCTCGTGCCGGGCCTTTTCCATGCCGGTTTCGCTGACCGAGTAGATATTCACTGTCCCGTCGTCCTCGATGTTGATTTCGCAACCGGATTCCTCGACGATCCGCTTGATATTCTTGCCTCCGGGACCAATCAGGGCGCCGATCTTCTCCGGATTAATCTTCAGGGTGAGGATGCGCGGGGCGTATTTGCTGAGCTCGGGCCGTGGTGCGGACAAGGTCTTGGCCATGGCTTCGAGGATGAACATCCGGGCGCGCCGGGCCTTTTCCAAGGCCTCAGTCATGATTTGATGCGGCAGTCCGCGCAATTTCAGATCAAGCTGGAAACCGGTGATGCCCTTTTCGGTGCCGGCTATTTTGCAGTCCATGTCGCAAAAGGCATCCTCCCATCCAATAATGTCCGTCAACAACCGGTATTGTTGGAGGGTGTTGTTGGCGTCGTTTTTGGTGCACAACCCGATGCTGATCCCGGCGACGGGCCTGAGCATCGGCACGCCGGCGTCCATCAGGGACAATGAACCGCTGCACACTGACGCCATCGAGGTCGATCCGTTTGACTCCATGATCTCGCAGCTAACGCGGATGACGTAGGGGAAATTCTTCAGCGGCAGCATCGGTTCAATCGAGCGTTCCGCCAGGGCGCCGTGGCCGATTTCGCGCCGGCCAGGGCCGCCGATGCGTCCGGTCTCGCCAACGGAGAAATTGGGGAAGTTATAATGGAGCATGAACTGTTTTTCGCTGACGCCACCGGTGTAGGCGTCAAATTCCTGCGCGTCCTCGGTGGTGCCCAGGGTAACCAAGGCAACCGCCTGCGTCTCACCCCGGGTGAAAATGGCTGATCCATGCGCCCGCGGGTAGGTTCCCACTTCGGATGTCAGGGGGCGGATCTGGTCGAAATCGCGGCCATCCATGCGTTTGTTTTGGTCCAGGATCAACGCGCGGACAGCTTCTTTTTGCAGGGAATAGAAGATTTCCTTGAGGACGGGCTCGGTTGCTTTTTCCGCGCCGAACTTCTCCACCATTGGCGGATTGATCTCGATCAGAAGCGCCTCGCAGACAGATTCGCGAGCCAATTTCCCCGGAGTCAACAAGGCGGGGACCAGGCGATCGCCGAGCAGCTTCCGAACCTCCTGAACCATGTCGTCGGGGGGCAGGTTAGAGGTGACTTGGCGCTTTGGTTTACCGGCGCGCGAGACCAGTTCCTTTTGAGCTTCGATCAGGGGCTGGCAGCATTGATGGGCAAACTGAAGGGCGGCGGTGAAATCGGCTTCGCTGATCTCCTTGGCGGATCCTTCGAACATGACCAATTCATTCGCGTTTCCGACGTAGATCAAATCCAGGTCACTCTGTTGCATTTCGGAATGGGTCGGGTTAGCGACGAACTGGCCTTTTACGCGCCCGACGCGCACCGCGCCCAAGGGACCGTCCCAGGGGATGTCGCTTACGGACAGGGCGGCTGAGGCGCCGATAATGCTTAAAACATCGGGATCATTCTCGCCGTCGGCGCTTAGGACAATACTTTGAACCTGGACTTCATTGATCCAACCATGAGGAAACAGGGGCCGGATGGGTCGGTCGGTGAGACGGCAGGTGAGGATTTCCTTCTCGGTCGGGCGGCCTTCGCGCTTGAAATAACCGCCGGGGAATTTGCCGGCGGCGGCGGCCTTTTCCCGATAATCCACGGTTAGCGGGAAGTAATCCAGGCCGGCTCGTGGCTTGCTGGCGCCTACGGCGGCTACGAGGACAATGGTCTCCCCCAGTTGAACGGTTACGGCGCCGTCGGCTTGTTTGGCCAACTTGCCGGTTTCGATCTGTACTTGGCCAGCCCCAACTTGGGCTGAAACTCTTTCTGACATATGATTCTTTCGGCTGTGTGCCAACTCGGAGGAACTTCAGTCAGCACCGGCATGGCGGGACTGAATGAAATTTCCCCGGGTTGAGCGGTTCATTATAATTAAGGGTGTTTAATACGGACAATCGTACTGAACCGGGACACCTTCTCCCCGGTTCCGTCGATTAAAAAGAAATGGCCGCCCTCTCTTTCCCTTCCGGAGATCGAGCAAGCGGCGAGGCAGAGGAACAAGATTATTTTCGCAGTTTCAATCGCTTCGTGAGTGCCAGGTAACGGTTCACATCGGTCCGATGCAAGTAATCGAGCAACCGCCGCCGCTTGCCTACCATCATAATCAGGCCCCGGCGTGAGCCATGGTCTTTCTTATTCTGCTGCAAGTGCTCCGTCAACCGGTTGATCCTTTGGGTCAACAGCGCGATCTGTACGTCTGCTGAACCGGTATCGCGCTCATGAATGCGATATTCAACAATTTGCTTCGCTTTAACGCTCGCTTCCATATTCCCTACTTCATTCTTTGTAATCGTCGATTTAGCTTAGAGTTGTTCCCACCCGGTGTAAAGTGTTTTTCCCGTTTGCTCCGGAATTGGAGTGCAAAGCGGCGCGCTTGGCGCGGACGTCGACGATTGGCCGCGCCCCGGCAGCCGGTGTGAACCGGACTCAAGGGCTGGCAATCTTCCTCGGTAGGGGTGCCTTTTTATTGGCCCCGGTCATGATCCGCGCTTGAAATCCTGCGTCTTTTTTGTACGATCAACCTCGTTATTAACCTTTAGTTCAGCTCAGTTGGCTGCATGTGGTGTAGTGTCCAACTTTTGAGCATTTCCGGAGGATCGATTATGAGGAACTATGTATCATGCGGTTTTTTCATCTCGGCGATCATGTTGTTGGTTCAACCCTATCAATCTCGAGGCGCTTACGGCGATTATAGTTCAGCGCGGCCGGCCTGGCTGGACCAAAGCCTGACCAGCGCCGGCGGCGATTTCGTCATTTGGTATTCTGATGACACCCATCACTCCACGCCTTATGCCGGCGGAGCCGATGCGGACGGCGACGGTTTGCCGGACGACTGGGAGACCCATTACCTGGGCGGCACCGGTGGCGGGGCCAACGGCGACTCCGACGGGGATGGATCAGGCAGCCTGGCCGAGTTCCAGGCCGGCAGTTGGCCCAATGAGAATTACTTCCGGCCGGCGGACACGATCCCTTCAACCGTTAACGCTGGGGGAGAAAACATCATTGCCCGGGATGTTGTCGACACCTTGTTGTTTTGCCAGGACCGTTATGCTGCTTGGGGCTTCAACGCCCCGTGGGGATTGCCATTGGGCGTTTTTATCCGCAACACCTACGCCGGTGGTTGGGGCAATGTGA
>JAMCZD010000306.1 GCA_023473405.1 Candidatus Omnitrophota bacterium | reverse complement strand
CTGGTGCAGGAGTATATAAGCCTGGCCAACGAAATGGTTGGGTTCAGCTCGGACCAATTACGAACGCGACTACGACCTTCAACACCATTTGGAACACGCCGGACGGGGTCAAGCCGGCGGGCATGGCGTGGGGAGGGAAACCCGATGACCTGTTTATCGAACGTATCCATCTGCGCCACCTGTTCCACCGGGTGTGGTTGAATAACCTCGATTACCCGCTGATTCCGTCCGCCCCGTTCGCGGTGGAGAATCATCCGGCAAGTGTAACCACGAACCTCGAGCTTTTCGTGATTGCCGGAACGGCAATGGATTTTGTCGGGCTCGACACGAACCTTCAATTCCGGCTAACCATCGACCGGGATTCGAGCTTCTTTTTCGAGCGAGGTTATTGGCATGACCGACTGATCAAGGGGCGGCTTCCGAGCAGCCTGGTGCAGGAGTATATAAGCCTGGCCAACGAAATGGTTGGGTTCAGCAATGCGCCGGTGAATCCGAGTGCGGGGACCGACACAAACCTGGTGAACCAAGCGGTCGTGGTCTCCGCCTTTAACGACTTTGCCAGCAATTACATCACCTGGGCCAACGCAGGTTACCCGGCTGCTCCCGCCGACCTCTATCTCACGTTGTCCAATTCGTTTCTTACCCTGTCGAACCTGTGTTCCGCAACCGATGACCAGGGACTCATCGCGGATAAATGAACCCGAAATGAGACTCTCGATGCCGATTCGGACATTGCGTTTCTCGAACTCAACCCGGTCGACCGGCCTCTCGCTGATCGAGTTGGTCGGCGTATTGGCCATCCTGGCGATCCTGGCGGCGATGATCGTCCCTTCATGGGTCAAGAACGCCGACCAAAAAGCGGCGCAGAGGGAAACCGATCTTCTCGATCGAATTGCCAACGGGTTCAAGGGCTTCGTGTCGAGGACCCGCGAACTCCCCGCTCACACGAACAGCCTGGGCGAAAAATGGGAGGAATGGGTTGGCACCGAAATTGGCTTGCCGGCCCGGGAGGTCAAGACCAATGCACTCGGCTGCCCGCGCGTCCTGCTGATTGACCCGGCCATCCGCGTGGGCGACCCCGCCGGCATAGACTTTACTGTCCCCTTCAGCCAGGGTTGCCATGGCTCGACCACACCTTCAAACGTCAGGTTCCTGTGGGTCTCGAGCCTGGACATAAACCGGAGCCTGCCTATCGAGGACGGTTTTGCCGCGTCGTCCAACGCTTTTGACCAGATTTGGGATACCCCGCCGGAGTCAGTTCCGCCGGGGTGGCCGCCGGTATGGACAGGTGCGGGCCACAACTTGAAGATCAAGAGATTGAACCTGATCGAGAGTTTCAACCGGACGATCCTGGCCAACCTGGGCACCAACAATGTCCGATACTTTGTCGATACCAATTCCGCCGTTCTCGTTACCAATGTGAACTTCAACATCGTGGATACCTATTTCCTGTCCGGATCAGTTCTCGGGCTTTGCCCGGAGGCGAGCCCGACCGCCCAACCCGATATCAACCAAGTCATCCAAAGCCCGGTCTCGCTTACTTTCCAGAACGATAGTTGGACGGGGAACCCGAACCTCGTCGCTTCGGGTCCAAACAACTACGCGCTCATACCCATGGTGATCGGCTTTTTGAGTCTCGACTCAAGAAACGAGCCCTCTTTTGTGAACGCGATGACGACGTATATGAGCAACTACGTAACCTGGGCGACGATTGCCATGGCCGATGATTGGAATAAGGGCCATAATTATAACGAAAGCAGTCCTAACTGGAACAATCCACTCTACCAGGTGCTCTTGAGCAATTGGGTTTACCTGGCCAGCCAGGCTGCCATATTGTCGGCTCCAAGGTGACCCGGCTGCCTGCAAGCAACGGTCGTCCCCCGGGCACGATTGCCGGGGAGGCATGTCCTTGACTTGCCTTGGCGGGCGGTTTTTTGTTGGCAGATTCCGAACCGAAATGAAACGATTGCCACCCGGCTTGGTTGAGTGTTACGCGCATTCCTCGCGATTGGATGGATAAACGGATATTTGGCATCAGTTGGCTGAACGGCCGGTTCAAAGCAATGGCCCTGAACAAATGGTCGATTGTGGGGACATGGGTATGTCCCGAGCCGGTTCGCGATACCGACAACCTGGTGCCCGTCCTGCAAAAGGCAGTTCGTCAGACCGGCTATAACGGCTTCAAAGTGGCCATGATACTGGCCCACCCGCGGCTGACGCAGCAATTGGTCGAAATACCCCCCATCTCCGGACGGGACCTCGAGCTGTTCCTCACCCGGCGGGCAAATCAATTTAAGACTTTCGAGGACGACGCGGTTTGGAGCTACCGGCGCACGTCGCCCACGAAGGGAGCCGAGGGTGTGCTGCTCCATATCATGCCGAAACTACTGCTGAATACTACGGTGGATCAGTGCCACCAGGCGGAGTTGCATCTGATCAAGTTGTTTCCCGCTTTATCCATCTTGAGCGGTCAACTGCCCGAACTGCCCCTCGAACCTGAAGAAGTCGCCCTTTTGGCGGGTGAAACCGAAGGCTATACCAGCTTTGTGATCGGCCCCAAGGCCGGCCCGGTTTTGCTGGGGCGATCGTTGAGCACTTCGTGGCGGCAAGACCCGGAGCGGGTTATCACGGAGATCAACCGGACTATTCTCTTCGTCAAACAACAGTTCGGGCAGGCGATTAACAGCGCCTGGCTCTTTGGCGAGCAGGCCGAGTCCTTTTCCATGGCGATTGCGTTGCCCATGGATGTCCCCGGGAAAATGAGCCCGGTGAAGCCGCGACCGTTTTACTGGGTTGAGGAAGGGGTGAAACTCGGCTCAAAAGACGCCGAGAACCTCGTCAGCAAAGAACTCCAAAGGGCGCCGCAGCGCCGGTTGCTGTTGCAGATCACCAGCCTCATGGTGGCGGTGTTGACTCTCGCTTCACTCTCCCTCTCCGCCTACGTCGAGGCGCTGGTGCGCAACTATCAACGCACATACCAAAACCTCGAGACCAGAGAGACCGCGCTGCAAGCCCGGAAACTCAGTCTCGAGCGGAGCCTGGCGGAGCTTGCCGGGAGGAAGAAGCTGGCGCAGTTTGTGCTCGAGGAAAACCTTCCCCCGGTTCCCGGCTGGTTCCTGGCTTACGTGGCCGGCGGTCTTCCGGAACAGTTGATTCTGAGCGAGTTAACAGTCAAGCGCGCGGAGGCATCCTGGTCATTCCGCCTGGCGGGCTCGATCCTCCCGGCTGCCAACCCGGCGCCGACGAACCACGCAAACTCAAACGGCGCCTTGGAAGCCTTCGAGGCCCAACTGAAACAGGGGCCGTTCCATGTCCGGATCACGCGCAGCTCCAACCAAGTAGAATCCCCGGCCAAGGCGGGAACGCCCATGCCGCCGAGCTTGAAGAATCCAATCAGCCAGGAAACCGGAAGCTCGCGCGGCGCCGGCAAGGAAGACCAGGCAAGCTTCTTTATCGAAGGCGTCATGCGATGAGTTTCTCGTTCAAACAACTCTGGATGCGGATACCGCCGTCCTGGTACCGGCACTTGCTGGGTCGCGCAGTCCTTTTCCTGTTCTTCGCAGGCGCCTTGGGTCTGCAATGGTGGAGCTGGACGGTCCGATACCCGGCGATTGCCCGGATCAAAAACCAGGTTCAAAGCACTTATCGGTTGGATAACGAGGTGCAGGAACTCCAACTGAAATGGTCCGATTCGGAGGCGGCCCAATTGCGGTTCCGTACGGCTTGGCGAGACCAATTTCTATTTTCCAATGAATCCGATTTGACCGGTTGGTTGGACGCCGCCGTGCAACGCGCCAAGGTTCTAAACCTGGGATTGAGCCCGCAATGGCAACCCGCGCAGCCGAATCCGAAGTTCCCCGGAGCACTGCAATGGACGCCAATCACCCTCGAGATCCATCCGTTCACGGAGAACCGCGCCGATGCCGCGATTTGCAGTCGCTTGCTGGCTTTTCTCGAGGGCCTGGCTACCAACCAATTGAAACGCGTGGAACAGGTCGAGCTGAGCGTCACCGGCAATGGGCGCGCCATTCAACAGGCTCGCGTCGTGCTTCGACTCTGGTCCCTGGCTGCCACCAACCTGGCTGCAACCAACCTGCTTGACGCGAGCCCGGGCATGCTGACAGACCGGCGGGAAACGCCAATGACCTCGCCAAGAAAATGATCCTGACCGCCGTTCGATACCAATGAAGCCGCTACAGAATCCCCTCGTCGTATCCGGCCTGGTGTTGCTGGCCTTGGGGCTTGTCTTTCATTCCACGTTCGGCTCGCTGCGTCATTGGCTATTCGCAGCCAGAAAGCCGGCTGTGAACGCCGTTACCTCCGTTGCCCCACCCGGGCAGCCGCCATCCCCGGTTCAACCCCCCGCGCCGTCTATTACGGATATCATCCCCGGCCAATCCATTGATTATAGCCAGGTGGGCTGGATTCGATTTCAGCACCGCGATCCATTCGGTGCCGCCGGCGGCTTTGC
>JAMCZD010000098.1:3615-4567 GCA_023473405.1 Candidatus Omnitrophota bacterium | reverse complement strand
TGAAGCTGCGCGAGTTTCTGAGCTACGTGCAGCGGAACATGCCGCTGCAATTCCAGGTGGGCGGCGACTTGATCTGGGTGACCGACGCCAAAGACCCAAGCAAGCGATTGGAAGAAACCCGGTTCTATCAACTCCGGGAAGGGCTGATTCTGCCGGCGCAGTTCGGGATATCGCAGGCCACGAAGACGACCGTGATTCAGAACAACGTGCGGACCGAAACCGAGACGCAGAAGTTCGAGAATTTCGTTCCGGACGGCGCGCCGACTCAGCCGGCGATCATGGATGTAATCAACCAGTTTTTTACCGGGAAATACCAGGTTGATTTTGAGCGCAACGTTATTGTGGCGCAGGGGACGCAGGATCAATTGGCGCTCCTGGAAAAGATCATCGATAACTTTGATAAACCGGTCCAGCAGGTGTTGATCGAGGCGCGTTTCATCACGGTCACCGAAGCCGCCTTTCTGCAACTGGGCGTGGCGTGGGAGACCGGGCGGAATCCGCTCACCACGGGGCGGACGGCGCAGGACTACACGGGCCTGGCGCCGAACAATGTGGGGCTGGGGCTCGAGGAGAGCTGGTTTTCGGTGCTGGGCCGGAAAGACCTGAGCGCCACGCTGACGGCCCTGGACCAGAGCGGTGAGAGCGAGGTCCTGAGCGCGCCGCGGCTTACCCTCATCAATAATCTGCCCGCGACGATCAGCGATGGGAAGATCCAGTATTACTATCAACAATACACCGTTCAACAAACTGTCCTTCAAAACGCTTCGACCTCGAGCCTGGTGCCCGACGGTGCGCCCACGAAACTCACGTCAGGAGTTGTTCTGGACGTCATGGCCAGCATTGGAGGGGACGGCAAAAGCATCCTCCTGGCCTTGCGTCCAGAAATCAATGAGGACGTTCAGTTAGTTACCTTCGCCACAGTGAGTGATCGCGATGCCAATGGCAACATATC
>JAMCZD010000098.1:2995-3605 GCA_023473405.1 Candidatus Omnitrophota bacterium | reverse complement strand
TATCGGGGACATTCGATATCAAGCTGCCCGAGATACGCCAGCAGTCGCTGGCTACCCGCGTGGTGGTCAAGTCCGGCCAGACCGTGGTCATGGGTGGTGTGGTGCAACGCGATCAAACGACCTACGTCGAATCGGTGCCGGTACTGGGCAATATACCGCTGGTGGGCGCGCTGTTCCGGCGGCGGACGGAGCTTGACAACCCGCGGTATCTGTTGATCTTTGTCACCGCTACGCTGTTATCGGATAACGGGGAATTCATAGTGAGCACCGACTCCGAGTGAGCCCAACTCGAGCTGTGTTGAATTTTATATCCAAAAGGGTGGCGCCGTTATGGGCCGGTCGGGTGATTGCGATCGATCTGGGGAGCAGCAATATCAAAATGGTCCTGGCCGAAGAGGCCTTTGGCCGGGTTCGCATCCTGCAACATCAAATCGTTGATTTGCAAGGCGAAGGCCTGCTTTCGGTCGAGGAAGTCAATCGGCATTTGCAGAAGGTGGTGGCCGAATGGGGCGATTACCCGATTGCCCTGGCCATTCCGCAACATCTCTGCTTATCGCACCTGGTGGACCTGCCACGGGTTGGCGAGGGTGAGATCAAGCGCCTGATCGAG
>JAMCZD010000098.1:0-2985 GCA_023473405.1 Candidatus Omnitrophota bacterium | reverse complement strand
ATTGAGCGAGAGTTCGATCGTTTATGATTACAACCGGCTCAAGCCATTTGGCCGGTATCAAAACCCGTTCTGGGTCACGATCTCCCGCGAACAAGAGATACAGAACCAAATCGCCCGTTTCTACATTGAAGAGCGTGACCCGACGATCAGCGAGGTCACGACCGTTGCCAACGCCCTGGTTAAGGCTTATTTGTCCGAGGGCACGCCCGCACTTCGGATGGTCCTGGTCGATTTGGGCGCCACCAGCACGGTGGTGGCGATCCTCGATCATGACCAAGGGGTTTATGCCACCAGCTTCCCCATTGGCGGAGAGTCATTCACCGGCGCCGTGGCTTCGCTGAAGAAATGCCCGTTCGAAGAAGCCGAGTCGTTGAAGCGGTCCCAGGACCTTTTCACGGGTCCGAATGAACTAAGCGGCTTCATGGCGGTGGTGGACATTTGGCAAAAGGACCTGGCAAAAATCCTGCGCGAGTGGGAGGAGGATAACCCGGAGATCAAGTCCCCGCGGCAAGCTTTCCGCATCCGGTTGTCGGGAGGCGGTGCGCTGCAAATGGGGCTGAGGCAATACCTGGAAAACCATTCGAACTTTGTAATTGAATCCTGGCCTGCAAACGCCGCCGCCAAGGCAAATTTCTCCATTGAACGATGCGCCGCGGCATATGGGGCGGCTTTGCAAAGCTTCCGCAAGAAGCACCGGTTTGCCAGCCTGCTGCCCCCCGACCGGCGGGTCCTGAAGAAGCGGCAGCAACAGCTCATGGCGTTGAACTGGGCCGGGCTGAGCCTGCTGGCGGTGCTGGCACTGCTCTTGCTGGTCGGGACGGGTCAGAAGCTGGTTTTGGCCTATGAAAAGAACTCCCTGGTGACCGATGCCAAGTTGGCGTTAAGGAGGGCCCAGGACGTCGAGGCGCTCATCCAGCAAAGAGAACTCGATTACGGAAATATCCTCCCCCTGCTGGACAGCGAAAAGATTACCTTCGATACGCTGGATACGCTCAAAATCCTACAGCGGATGCGGGAGAAAAAGAATCTCTGGTTCCTCCTGTTATCCGATCAAAAGAGCTACTTCGCCGGGGCCGCTTACACGCCGCCCGGGTTGATCCAAACGAATCCGCCCAGCGCGATCGAGACCACGAATCATGTCGATGCCCGGGCGGGATTCATCGCCCAGTTGTGTCTCCCGGACAAGGGGGGCGACCCGCTGAAAATGCTGAACGACCTGGTAACCGATCTCAAGAAAGAGGACCTGTTCGACAACGTGGACGTGTTGCCGGCCAGCCTGATCAGGACCAACCTGGTGGACCCAAAACTGGTGCCGCCCGACCGTAATTTCACCCTCTCGATCGAGCTGGCGCAAAAGGAAGTTCCGCGTCCGATGTTGCATTCGGAGAAATCAACCAACGCCCCGGCTCCGGCACGCCCCAAAGGAAGCAACGTTCAATGAAGCCCCGCGCGATTCAACCAGGTTTATTGGCGGCACCGCCAGGCTAAGCAATTATGTATCGTCCCAGTCTGGTCCATCGTTTTCAGTTGGCGGTTCTGTTGGCGGCCGCGGGATTGACGCTGTTCAACTTTGTTGTCTTTCAGCCATTGTCACGCCACGCCGATGTCCTGGATAAATCGCTCTCCGATTACTGGAAGAAGCTGGTCGATATTAATTTGAAGAACCGCGCGAAACTGGGGATGAGTTCCTGGGCCATGCAGCAAAGCAGGTTGCATGAAGAAAAGACGGTGTCGGCCCTGCAAGAGGCCTGCCAGCAAGCGCGCGAGCGTATCCAGCTCGATCCCGAGATTCGCGAAAGGCTGCGGCAACTCTCTTTTCAACTGATCGATTTCAACCAAATCAGCCTGCAAATGAGGTCCGATCTCCAGCACTTGGCGGCGGCAAACAAGGTCGCCCTCGACCCGGCGGCCATGGCTGGATTCCCGGAATACCTGCCGGGCAAGGAAAAACCGGCATTGCTCTGGGCGCAGTTGGCCATTGTCAACAGCATCTTGACTACCGCCGTCGCCGCCAAACCGGCCTCGATAAAGTCGGTCAGCCTGCTGCCATCGCGGACCCATTACTCGACCGATGGCACCCAGGCGACACTCGAAGAGTTCCCGGTTGGCATCGAGTTGAGTGGCTCGATGCAATCGGTGATGGACTTGCTGGTCAGCCTTCCGCTCAAGGCCGCCGAGCTAAAACAATTGCATTTTGCCGAGGCGCCCACCAACAAACCATCGCTGTTTCTCGACCGGTTTATACTCAAGAAATCGCCGTCTGGCCCAAGTGATGTTTCCCTGGTAGCCGTGATCAGCGGTTTCCTGGCTTATGAATTATCCCCTTGACCTGGGCCGGTTTGGCCTGTTCTGGTGATGTGTCATGCTCGGTTCGAACGAGAAACGTTTGTTCGTGGCCATTGTTGCCCTCGCTTGGACGGGGATCGTGATCTACTCCGCCGCCAGGCACTGGGGTGGACATGTGCCGGCCCCGCCGGACTTGTCGTCGTTCGGCGCCGGCGTGATTTCCTCGAACCGAGCCCGGCAGGTGGAAGCGGCCTTTGCCTGGACCTCGCTCACCAACCTGCAACCAGCGGTGAATCTCAACGATCCTTTCTTTCCCACCCCAGGCCAGCCGGCGCCGGCACCACCGGCAGCTCCGGCTCCCTCGACCCGGAAAGTCGACTTGCTTTATCAGGGCTATTATTCCACCAGCCAGGGCGAGAAACGGGCCTATGTGTTGGTGGGCGACCAGCTCCTGGTCGGGCCGATTGGGACCAAGGTGCTGGCTAATCTGGTCATCAGCGATATTTCTCTGCGCACCTTGACCCTGAAAGACGACGTCGGCAAAGAGATTCGGCTTAATTTCGACGCCAAAACCACCCTCGAAATACCACTTTAAATGGCATGAGCCCCGATCCTGTTAAGAACGACGTTGGCGACCTTTTGCTCTCCCAAGGGAAGCTAACCGAAAAACACCTTGAGCTGGCCCGGCGCCGAACGACG
>JAMCZD010000316.1 GCA_023473405.1 Candidatus Omnitrophota bacterium | reverse complement strand
GCACACAGGCCGCCGTCGGGCGAATTCCCCGTTCCTTCGGCGTCGCTTGGGACACGGAGACGCCGGAGGGTCGGACGCGTGACCTTTACTTTCGCAAGGGGAGGGTGTTTGAAATCGGCGGGCTGGAGAACCGCCCCATGACATCAGGACAGGACCTGTTTGACCTTGCGAAGGAGCTGCTGGCTGGTGAATGGCTTTTCGAGGTAGGTCTCGTCCTCATCGGGGCCGGCGGGACGGGCATAGCCACTGCAGCAAAGCGTGCGCACGCGGGGTGCGAGCCGGCGCAATTGCTCGATCAGTTCGCGTCCGCTCATACTGGGCATCACCAGGTCGGTGATAACGAGATCGAATTTGTCCGGTGTCTGGCTGAACATCTCGAGGGCTTCTTCGGCGCTGCTGGCGGTCAGAACACGATATCCGAAAGCGGAGAGGACCATTTGACCCATCGTGAGCATGAGGACTTCGTCATCCACCAGGAGAATGGATTGGTCGCCGCTTAATTCATCTCCTTTGACGGGCCGGTCTGTTACATATCGCCGTGTGGCGGGCAAGTAGATGCGGACGGTGGTGCCTTGGCCTAACTGGCTGGAAACAGTCACGCTGCCGCCGTGATTGGTGACGATCCCGTAAACCCACGCCAGGCCCAACCCGCGTCGATTGGGTTTCGTCGTGAAAAACGGCTCAAAGATGCGGGGCAGAACGTCGGGCGCTATGCCCGGGCCATTGTCCCAGGTCTCGATGCTAACGTAGTAGCCCGGATTGAGGGTGGCTGTCCCGTCCCGCCGCTCTTCGGTGACGTCCAGGTTGCACGATCGCACCGCGATGCGCGCATCCTTTCCCACGGCTTCGACGGCGTTTTCGAGGACTTTGACGATGGCCTGTTGCATTTTGGCTTCGTCGAAGCGGACGGCATACAGTTGACTTTCCAATTTGAGATCCCATTGGACTGTGGGCGAACCTGGGCCTTGAAACAGCTCGACGGTGGAACGGAGGAGTTCATTCAGGTTGCCGGCGGTCAGCGACCGGGAGTCTTTGTCCTGCCGGCTGAAGGCCGCCAGGTCATGGGCAATCTCAGCGGCGCGTTCGGCTGATTTTTCCACCTCGACCAGGGAATTACGCCAGGGATGACCGGCCTCCATTTTATGCAGCATCAGGGAGGTGTGGCCCAAAATGCTGGTCAAGGCGTTGTTGAAGTCAAGCACCACCGAGCGGATCATTTGCAGGGCGCAGTCCAGTTTTTGCTTCTGCGCCACGACCGCCTCGACCGGTTGCGCTTCACCTTTGGCCGGACCCGGGGAACCCGAAGCCGAGCCGGATGGCTCGCGGAACAATTGGAGAATGAAATACTTCCGGCCGTCGCGATTGACGGCGCAAGGGTGACTCCGAAATGGGATTGTGGCGCCGCCTCTAACCTTGAGCAACAGCGTGTCCGGGACGGGGGCGGAGCGGTCCAGGCAGACCAGGAACTGTTCCGGATTAATCGGGTTCTCCGGTGCCCAGAGGTTGGAAAGCAGCGAGGAATCCCCTTCGACCACCGAACCAAAGGCGCGGACGGCCGCCTGGTTGGCGTTGCGGACCGTGGCGGTATCCTCGACCAACAAGGCAGGCCAGGGGGCCTGCTCCAATATGAAATCCGGTTTTACCTTCATTGTCTCATCTGCGCACCCGTCCAACCAGGATTCTAGGAATGCATGCCCGCCAGGTGCAATCCCGGCGCGGGTTGCTGACTTGATTTATCTCAAGACGAAACTTACCGTGGCGCAGATTATACTGAATTATGGAACTAAACAACGAGGAAATTCACCGCTACTCACGGCATCTCCTCCTTCCCGAAGTAGGCATGGCCGGCCAAAAGAAGCTCCGTGCCGCCCGGGTCTTGTGTGTCGGGGCCGGCGGGTTGGGGTCGCCGGCCTTGTTGTATTTGGCCGCCGCTGGCATCGGCCGGATCGGCATTATTGACGGCGACACGGTGGACCCGACCAATTTGCAGCGGCAAATCATCCATGGCACTCCGGACGTCGGCCGGCGCAAAACGGCGTCGGCAAAGGATGCCTTGAATCGCCTGAATCCACATTCCGAGGTGATCGTGCATGACGCGCGATTGACCAGCGAGAACGCCCTCGAAATTCTCCGGCTTTATGATATCATCGTCGACGGCACCGATAATTTCCCCACCCGCTATCTTATCAACGATGCCTGTGTGCTATTGAAAAAGCCGAATGTCTATGGGGCCGTTTTTCGGTTTGAAGGCCAGGCCAGCGTTCTTGCCCCGGTCCTGGGCGGCCCTTGCTACCGATGCCTTTATCCAGAACCGCCCCCGCCCGGCGCGGCTCCGAGTTGCGCCGAAGCGGGAGTTTTGGGGGTGCTCCCGGGCATCGTTGGCTGCATACAAGCTGCCGAGGCAATTAAACTGGCTCTCGGCAATGGCGGGTCGCTCATCGGGCGCCTGTTGCTTTTCGACGCCTGGGAGATGAAATTCCGCGAGGTAAAACTGCGGCGAGATCCGAAGTGCCCCATTTGCGGCGAAAGACCGGCTCTTCGTCGGTTGGTTGAATATCAGCCCTCATGCGGCGTTTCCACTGCGCCCGCGTCTCATTCCCTCCACCCGGACGAGGTCACCGTGCAGGACATGAAGCGCGCCATCGAGAACCCAGACCTGAACATCCAGGTGGTTGATATTCGGGAGCCGGACGAGCACGCAATTGCGCATATTGCGGGTGTGACGCTCATCCCGATGCGAGCCCTCGCCGAGCGCATCACCGAACTGGACCCGAACCGCACGGTTTATCTGTGCTGCCGCACCGGGGCCCGATCGACCAGGGCGTTGAAATTCCTGAAAGAACACGGGTTCAAGGATGTCAAGAGCGTCAGGGGCGGCCTTGGAGCCTGGTCAGAGGAGATCGATCATGCCATGCCTAAATATTGATAATTTTACCTTTCATCGGACTGGATTGTTGGGCATTTTGTGATTATGGGTAAACGACGTGTGGCGCGGGAACGCGCCATGCAATTCATTTTTCAATACGACTTGAATCCGCCGGCTGATCTGCCGACGGCGCTCGAGCTATTTTGGGAGTCTCAGCGGCTGAGCGCGGTTGACCGGCAGGCTCAAGCCACATGGGGAGAGCCGGTCGTCCTCCCCCCGATCACCGCCGAAGAAGCCGCAACGAGGAAGTTTGCCGACGACCTGATCAATGGCGTGCTCAAATACCGGGATGAACTGGACCAGCAGATCAAGAAATACGCCCAGAACTGGGACCTCCACCGCATGGCGGTGGTGGACCGCAACGTCCTGCGCATGGCCATTTTCGAGATGTTCTACCGCGAAGACATCCCCCCCATCGTCAGCATTAACGAGGCCGTCGATATCGCCAAAAAATACTCGACCGAGGAAAGCGGCAAATTCGTCAACGGAATTCTTGACCGGGTCAAAGGTGACCTCATGCGCCCGGCTCGCATTGTCAAATGAGCTTTGCCGATCTTCATCTTCATACCCGATTTTCCGATGGCACCTACACGCCGGATGAATTGACCGCCGAGGCTCGGCGATTGGACCTTGCCGCGCTTGCGTTAACCGACCACGACACCGTCGAGGGGTGCGCGCCTATGGCTATCGCCTGCCAGGCAGCCGATATCGAGTTCTTTTCCGGCACCGAGTTAACCGCGGAGTTGGACGGGCACGAGCTGCATTTTCTCGGTTACTTTATCGATATCCACAACCAGAACCTGCTGAGCAAGATTGCCACGTTCCAAGTCGTTCGCCAAAACCGGGTCCGCGAGATGGTTGCGCGCCTGAATCATCTGAATATCCCACTGGAAGCAAGCGCCGTATTCGCGCTGGCCAATTGTCGTTCTCCCGGTCGACCGCATGTCGGGCGCGCCCTGGTCCAGGCCGGTTTTTGCGCAAACCTCGACGAGGCCTTTGATCGTTTTCTGAAAAGGCACCGTCCGGCCTGGGTTCCCAAGTTCAAAATGTCCGCCTTCGAGGCGATCGAACTCATTCACCGGGCCGGCGGCTTGGCGGTGCTGGCTCATCCCGGATTGAACCGTTATGACCAAGCCATCCCCGAATTGGCTGAGGCGGGCCTGGATGGTCTCGAGTGTTTCCACAGCAAACATTCCCCGGAGAATTCCCAGCACTACCTCCGCCTGGCACACGAGTGTCGGCTCTTGGTTACCGGCGGTTCGGATTGCCACGGCATGAGCAAAGGCAGACCGACCATCGGAAGCGTCCGGTTGCCGTTTCACTATGTGCTATCGCTCAAGGCCCGGGCGATGGAACTCAATCCAACACCTCCCGCTGTCGCCGGTCCCCCTCAAAGTCCTTAGCACGCGTCTCCGTTCTCCATTTCCCATGGGCCTATTCAAAAAGTTTAAATCCGGCTTGCAGAAAACTCAGTCCAAGCTGGGCCATGAATTCAAACGCATATTCACCGGTTCGCCCAAGCTCACCGGTGCCATGCTCGAAGAACTGGAAGGCGCCTTGCTTGCAGCCGATTTGAGCTCCGGGGTTGCAAACCGCCTCGTTACCGCCGTCAAACACGCCTACGAAACCCAGGGTGGCCTTGGGCGGGCCGGATTTGCCATCGCCCGGCGCGAAA
>JAMCZD010000472.1 GCA_023473405.1 Candidatus Omnitrophota bacterium | reverse complement strand
TGGCAGCGGCGTGGACCTGGCGCAAGTGACACGCAACTACGAGCAACTCGGCCAGGAATCGCTCGAGGACGCCCAATGGTATCGGGAGAGGCTCGACCGGTTCATGGTAGATTGGAAACGCTGGCAGATGGAGGATACCTTTGCCAGCCCGGAGGATTTCTTCAGGCAATGTCTCGCCAAGATGGGTGCCCAGCGATTGCTCGGGCTCAACGCGATCCGTTCCAATCCAAAGGTCATCGGGCATAGCATGACCGGCACGGGCGACCAGGCCAATTGCGGCGAGGGCCTGTTTACGACCTGGCGCGTTCTGAAGCCTGGGACTGTGGATGCCGTACATGACGGTTGGGCGCCGTTGCGTTGGTGTTTATTTGTGGAACCGGTGAATGTTTACCGCGGCAAACCGGTCCGGCTCGAAGCCGTGCTGGCCAATGAAGATGCGCTCAAACCGGGACCGTATCCGGTGCGTTTGCAGGTAGTCGGTCCGAATGCGAGACAAGCTTTTGATCGCGTCATTACGGTTCACATTCCCGATCCGCACTCACAACCTGAGCCGGCCTTTGCCTTGCCGGTCTTTTCCGAGGACGCAATTGTCGATGGCCCTCCTGGCAAGTACCGGTTCCTGGTCACATTCGAGAAAGGAGCGGCCGCCATGGGCGGTGAAGCTGAGTTTTATCTTGCCGATCCGGCTGAACTTCCCGCAGTTGAAACCGAAGTTGTCCTTTGGGGTGATGATCCGGAATTGGCCGAGTGGCTTGGCAACCATGGGATTCGCAACCGTCCGTTCTCGCCGGACCGAGCCGAGGGGCGCGAGGTGATCCTGGCCTCCGGCAAAGCCCCCGCGCCGGGTGGTGCCGAGGTCTGGCGGGAATTGGCGCGGCGTGTTGCCCGCGGTTCGACGGTTGTGTTTCTTTCGCCGGGAGTATTCAAGAAAGATGGTCAATCAACCTATTGGCTCCCGTTGGAGAACAAGGGCGCGATCTCCGCCCTTCCGAGCTGGCTTTATCACAAGGACGAGTGGACCAAGCGCCACCCGATCTTCGCGGGATTGCCTTGCGGCGGTTTGATGGACTACACCTTTTATCGGGAGATCATTTCGGATATAGCCTGGGTTGGCCAGGAGGTGCCAACCGAAGTTGTGGCCGGGGCTACCAACACCTCGCAGGATTATTCGGCGGGTTTGACCGTTGCAGTCTTCAAGTTCGGCGCGGGGCGTTTCATCCTGAATACCCTTCTCATCCGGGAAAACCTGGGCGATCACCCGGTGGCAGAGCGGTTATTGCGGAACCTATTGAATTACGGGGCGCAAGGCACTCGATTGCCGCTCGCCGAGCTCCCGTCCGATTTCGACAGCAAGTTGAAAGCTATTGGCTATCAATAAAAAAGTAAAAAGCAAAGGAATAGTCCTATGAAAACCATCCACAGAATCATCCCGCTTCACACGATCCCGGCCAACTGCCGAGTATTGGCGCTTGGTCTCTTCCTGTTGATCGCAAGCGGTCGGCTGGCATTGGCCGTAACGGTAACCTCCGAAGAAATGTCGCAGTCCCAGCATTGGGTATCGGCAAATATTGAGGCTGTGACCGAAGGCAAGGCGCCGGCAATACCGTTCTCGTTCATTTATGACGGACAACCGGCGGCGGAGTGGCTCGAGAATTGCAAATTTGAACGGACCACCCAAAAGCTCGACGACCAACGAACCCAACACACCCTCAGTTGGACGGACCCGAAGACGGGTCTGAACCTTCGCTGTGTTGTGGTCGAGTATAACGATTTTCCGACGGTGGAATGGACGTTGTATTTCAAGAACACCGGTGAAGCCGACACCCCGATCCTGGAAAAGGTCCAGGCATTGGACATGCGGTTGGAACGAGGCGAGAAGGGCGAGTTTATCCTGTACCATAACGTCGGCAGCCCATGCGCGCCCAATGACTACGCCCCGCTTGAAACAACGCTGGGGCCGAAAGCGGCCAAACGCATTTCCGCCGCCGGTGGACGCCCTACCAACAGCGATCTTTCCTACTTCAATGTCGGCTGGTCCGGGCAAGGCGTGATCGTCGTGGTTGGCTGGCCCGGCCAATGGACGTCCGAGTTCGCTCGCGACGATGGCAAAGGACTCCATATCACCGCCGGGCAGGAACTCACGCACTTCAAGTTGCTCCCGGGCGAGCAGGTTCGTACCCCGCTCATGGTGCTTCAATTCTGGACCGGCGATCATATTCGGGCGCAGAACATTTGGCGGCGTTGGATGCTGGCGCACAATGTGCCTCGACCGGGCGGCAAATTGCCCGAACCGGAGTTGTTCGGTTGCAGCGCGCACTATACTGGTGAAATGACCTTGGGAACCGAGGAAAATCAGATTCAATGGATTGATCGGTACCTCGAGGAGAAGGTCAAGATCGGGCACTATTGGATGGATGCCGGTTGGTATGTGAACAAGGGCGGCTGGCCCAACACCGGCACCTGGGAGGTTGACCTCAAACGCTTTCCGCATGGCCTGCGCGCCATCTGCGATCACGCCCATGCCAACGGAATCAAGACCATCGTCTGGTTCGAGCCCGAACGGGTGACAGCGGGAACCTGGCTGACCGAGAATCATCCCGAATGGATTCTGGGCGGCAAGAACGGCGGCTTGTTGAACCTGGGGAACACCGAGGCGCGCCAATGGCTGACGGATCACATCGACAAGCTGCTGACCGATCAGGGCATTGATCTTTATCGCGAGGATTTCAACATGGACCCGCTCGGCTATTGGCGAGCCAACGACGCCCCGGACCGGCAAGGGATCACCGAAATCCATGACGTCGAGGGCCACCTGGCTTATTGGGACGAATTGCTGCGCCGCCATCCCGATATGTTCATCGATTCATGTGCCAGCGGCGGGCGTCGCAATGACCTCGAATCCATGCGCCGCGCCATTCCATTGTGGCGAACGGATTACCGGTGCGAACCCGTGGGCACCGAGTGCCACACTTACGGCATCTCCTCGTGGATACCGCTGTCAGGCACCGGCGCCGCCGACGTGGACAGCTTCATCTTCCGCAGCAATATGGTTCCTTTTACCAATTGCCTTTGGGACATGCGCAATCGCCAACTGGATTACGATTTAATGCGCCGGTTGACGGGTGAATTCGCCATGATTGCCCACTACTGGCTGGGCGATTACTACCCGCTCACGCGTTATACGACGGACCGGGACGCCTGGATGGCCTGGCAGTTCGATGTCCCGGAAAAGGGCGAGGGAATGGTCCAGGCGTTTCGCCGTCCGGAGAGTCCTTTTTATGGGCTCCAACTGAAGCTGCAAGGGCTCGAGCCGGTCGGTGTCTATGCCCTCACGGACCTTGATGTGCATCATAAACCGGTGCAATATACCGGTCGACAGCTTATGGACCAGGGCCTGCCGGTTAATATTCCTGACCAGCCCGGCGCGGTAGTGATTACTTACAAGAAACTAAACTAAGCCATGGAAGAAATGAACCAGAGCAATACCGTCAAGGTCGCCGTTCTTGGGTCCGGCAATATTGGGAGCGACCTGATGTTCAAACTCCTCAAACGCCCGCACCGGATGTCCCTCGCGTTAATGGCGGGAATCGATCCTATGTCGGAAGGACTGGCGCGGGCGAGGTCGCTGGGCATACTTACCAGCACCAAAGGCGCGGATGCGGTCCTGGCCGATTCGGACATCAGGATAGTTTTTGATGCCACGAGCGCGCCGGCTCACCAGCGTCATGCTGCTGCACTCGAGGCGGCAGGCAAGGTCGTTATCGATCTGACCCCAGCCGCGCGCGGGCCGTACGTGGTGCCGCCGGTCAACCTGGGGATGCATTTGGATCGGCGCAATGTCAACCTTATCACGTGCGGCGGCCAGGCGACCATTCCCTTGGTGCACGCCGTCAGCCGTGTAACACCGGTCGAGTATGCAGAGATGGTAAGCACCGTGGCCAGTCGTTCTGCCGGACCCGGCACGCGCCAGAACATCGACGAGTTCACTTACACGACCGCTCGCGGCCTGGAGGCGATCGGCGGGGCCGAACGCGGCAAGGCCATCATCGTGCTGAACCCGGCTGACCCGCCTATACTCATGCGCAACACGACCTACATTTTGCCGAAGGCATCCACTGTCGATGAAGCGGCGATCAAGCAATCGGTTGAGCAGACGGTTGCCGAGGTGCAGCAATATGTTCCCGGTTACCGTCTCAGCAACCCGCCCATATTCGAGCTGAAGAAAACGCCATGGGGCGAGCGGACCGTCTTAACGCTGCTGTTGGTGGTCGAGGGGGCGGGAGACTACCTGCCCACCTACGCCGGCAATCTCGACATTATGACCTCAGCCGCTTGCCGCGTTGGGGAAGTATTCGCCGAACGTATCCTGAATCCCAAGACACAAAAGGAGGTCGCATGAAAGCCCCACGCCTGGTTGATACTACACTTCGGGATGGTTCCCACGCCATGCGGCACCAGTTCACCGTTGAACAGGTCCGCGCGGTGGTCAAAGCCCTGGATGAAGCCGGCGTTCCCATGATCGAGGTTGGACATGGAGAAGGATTGTCCGGTTCGTCGGTTCAATATGGATTTTCGCGGACCTGGGAGATGGACCTGATCGCCGAGGCC
>JAMCZD010000384.1:1897-4622 GCA_023473405.1 Candidatus Omnitrophota bacterium | reverse complement strand
CTGTTGTTTCTGGGCCTTGCTGGTTTTGTAGGCTTCGCGAGCGGCGCGGTTGCTGAGTGGGAAGATCAATTGGGCGCCGTAGCTGTAAAAGGGGCTGCTGCCATCGGAAATCTGGTTCAATACTCCTCCGAAATCGCGCCCGAGTGAATTGCCGCCGTTATGACCGTAGCTGCCAACCAGGTCCAATTCGGGGAATAACTGGTTAAAGCTGTATTTCAAGACGATGTCCTGGCTTTCCAGTTGGGTGCGTGCCTGCAAGAGATCCGGGCGCATGGTCATTCCTTTCATCCAACTGTCCTGGAGGCTGAAGGCCTGGACGACGGCGGTGAGGGATTCGGCGGGTACGATGGTTACAAAAGGCCAGCTCGAGTAATTTTCGCTGATGAGCGATTTCAGGTTGTTCTGCTGGAATGTCTCGGCCGCCTGCGCGGCGAGGAGGGCGGCCTGGGTGGTAGCCACTTGAGACTCGGCCTGCTGCACGTCCAACGGGGCCATGGTCCCCACCTTCACACGCTGCCTGTTTTCCGCCAACAGGCGCTTGGCGAGTTCCATGGCCATTTGCTGCACCTTGACGTTTTCCCGGGCCGCGATGAGGTCGTAATAGGCGTCTTCCACCTGGGTTACGCCGCGCATGACCACGAACTCGAAGTTCAGCTCGGACATCTTCAGCGCTTTCTTGCTGACCAGGATGTTCTCGCGCGTGGCGTCGATCCAAAAATTCTTCAATAACGGTTGTGCCAATTGAATGCTGGCGCCGCCCGAGGTACTCGCGAAGGGCAAATCGCTCCGAGTTCCGTAGGATTCGGAGATATTGCCATTGAGCCTATAGTTCAATCCCATCGGCGCCAAGCCGTTCAAGCTCGCGTTGTAGGAGTTGGCGTCCACCGAGACGCCGGGAATAATGGTCTGGACCTGCTGGTTGAAGCTTCCGGGGGAGAGGCTGAAGGAATGATTGCCGGATACGTTCAAGGTGGGATCATACCCGGCGTAGGCCATGCCTACGTTATAGCCGGCAATCACCGGGTTAATTCGTTCGATTTGCACATTCAGATTATGCTCGAGCGCCATTTGAAGACAGTCGTTCAAGGACAGTGAACGCGTGGCAGGAGCTGGGGCATTGGTGGCGGCCGAAGCCGTGGCTATTCCTAACCAAAAGCTGACACAAAATCGACTAATTCGCATTGGGAACAAAAATTGCCGGATTTTGGCTGGTTCGTCAATAAGGGTAATTCGACGGCCGGCAATTATTATTATGGCGTACCTCGAGCTTTGTCCTTCACTTTGTCGCCCGTTCTTTGAGTAGTCCGAGCGACTGAGTGGGAGACGAAGTGAAACGGAGCTGCGCAACGAGAACTGCGGTCCAACTGCGTGGCGGCACCGCGGCTATAACGTAGGCATGGCTACAGGCAGGTGGTAGTGTAACGGTGTACTTGCACCGAGTCCGACCAGTAATTCGGCGGCAATCCCGCCTTCATTTTGAGCCGTTCCAGGAAATTGCGGGGGTTGGGAATATCCTGCCACACGGTAGGCAACAAGGTTCCCCGGCAGTTCCTTTCCTCGAGCAATAGGCCGTCAACCCCGGCGCGGATATGCGTCAATAATTCAGCTTCCGACTTGAACCAAATCGGCTCCAGCTCGCTCAGGATGGAGATTTGGATTTTGACTTGGGGCGCCTCCGCCGCTGTGAGGGGCGGAAAACGGGTGTCTGAAAAGGCCGCCGCAAAGGCGTAAGTGGCCACGTTCGCCACCAAGGCACGGTTGGCTTCCAGGGTCCCGACGCACCCCCGCAGCTCGCCATCGATGGTCAGCGTCACGAATACCGCCCGGGGCTCGCGCAATTCCACGGGATGTTCCTCGGGCAGGACTGCCAAAGGCTGATGATAGCGCAATCCATTCTTAATCGAGGCTGTTGCGATCTTCAACAACTCTGCTCGATGCTCCAAAGAAAACGCAGGCAGCACGTCGCTCATATCCCAACCGGCTTAAAATGCAGAAAACCGGCAATGACGCGATCCTATCGTTTTCGGTCATTCGCGTCAATATCAGAGCCGGCGAGCGCGTGACCGCTGCAGGAGGGATCCCACGATTTTCCGGTGACGCTCGATGCGGGGGGGATGCAACCGAGCGCCGGGGTGCAACTGACGAAGAGTTGAACGCAACCCAATTGCGCGTCATTGACCACGGATGAGTCGGGGCTTAGCTTTTTTGCAGAAAAGTGATGAGTTCGTGGAGCCGGTCGGCTCCCGGAGTAAAGCGTATATGCAACAACAACCATTTAACGGACTACCGTCGCCCGAAGAATTTCAGCAGCAACTGCAGGAGTTCATGCAGACCCATTTCAAACCCGGCGTCGGGATCGATTCGGCGCAACCAGCGGCGACGCCAGGGACGGAAGGTCCGGCACCAAAGGAAAAACCAGAAGAATTCAAGTTCGGTTTTCGGCCGCGCGACGTTAAGGCTTACCTGGACCGGTTTGTGATCAGGCAGGAGGAGGCGAAGAAGGTCCTGAGCGTGGCTTTGTGCGATCATTACCATCACGTGCGGCTCGAGATGGAGGGCAAGTCGCAGCCCAATTATGCCAAGCAGAACATCATCCTTGTCGGCCCGTCCGGGGTGGGCAAAACGTACTTGGTCCGGAGCCTGGCCGACCTGATAGGCGTGCCTTTTGTGAAGGCCGACGCCACCAAGTTCTCCGAGACCGGCTATGTGGGGGCGGACGTGGAAG
>JAMCZD010000384.1:0-1887 GCA_023473405.1 Candidatus Omnitrophota bacterium | reverse complement strand
TGCGCCACAGCACGCGGGGACAGGCTGTCCCCGCCCCTATGCAAAGCGTGGCAGCGGGATTCAGGGGGGGCTCACACCGGCTATGTGGGGGCGGACGTGGAAGACCTGGTGCGTGATTTGGTAAGGTTGGCCAATGGCGATGTTGCCCGGGCCCAATACGGCATCATTTATATCGATGAAATCGATAAAATTGCCGCCGCCAGCAACGTGTCCGGACGAGACGTCAGCGGGCGCGGGGTGCAGACCAACCTGCTCAAGTTGATGGAAGAAACCGAGGTGTCCACCCGCGCCCCAAACGATATTGTCGGCCAAATCCAGGCCATGATGGAAATGACGCAACGGGGAGCCAAGCGCCAGCCGCCCACCATCAATACCCGGCACATCCTGTTCGTGGTGAGCGGCGCATTCGAGGGCCTGGAAAAAATCGCCCGCCAGCGATTGCGCGAGTCATCCATCGGATTCGCAGCCAAGGGAAGCACGGTCGAAAGCGCCGAACAGATCATGGAAAGGGTCCAGACCCGCGATTTTATCGATTTCGGCTTCGAGCCCGAGTTCATCGGGCGTTTGCCGGTCCGGGTCTATTGCCATGCGCTTAATGTCGAAGACCTGTTCCAAATCCTGAAGGCATCGGAAGGCAGCATTATTCGCCAATACGAACAGACCTTCGGCGCTTACGGACTCGAGGTGCTCTTCAATGACGACGGGTTGCGGCAGATTGCCGAACTGGCCGGCGGCGAGCAGACTGGGGCGCGCGGGCTGATGACCGTCTGCGAGCGGGTGTTTCGTGAGTTCAAATTCGAGCTGCCATCGACCGAAGTCAAAAGATTCGTCGTGACGCGCGATGTCGTCGACCAACCGGCCGCCGAACTGCGAAAACTCCTCGAGGAACATAAGCGTGTGGAGCAGGTGATCGCGCGGCAGGTGGTGGACGAGTTCGCCGAGCGGTTCCAAAAATCCCACGGCCTGAAGATCGAATTCACCGAAGCCGCCGCCGACCGGATCGTCGCCTTGGCGCTCGAACAGGGCGTCTCGGTGCGCGACATCTGCGCCGCCCGATTCAAGGATTATCAGTTTGGCTTGAAGCTGATCTCGAAAAATACCGGCAAACAGGAGTTCACCCTGGATTTCGATGCCGTGGACGCCCCGGACAAGGTCCTCAGCGATTGGGTCATAGCCAGCTATCGCAAGGAAGGCGACGAACCACAACCGCAGCCGGTGTGAGCCCCCCCTGAATCCCGCTGCCACGCTTTGCATAGGGGCGGGGACAGCCTGTCCCCGCGTGCTGTGGCGCAGACGCCGGGCAAGGGGAAGCGGGGACGGGGCCGTCCCCGCTCCTATTTGTTGTCGGTTCGGAATATTGCCTTAACCACACTTTGCAAAGTGTGATTATTTACCTGGCGGTGATCACCAGGTAATTGCGTTTGCCTTTGCGCAGGAGGAGGTGTTTACCGAAGAGCAGGTCGCAGTGGGTGAGCGCCCGCTGGGTGTTGGATTCGCGCACGTTGTTCAGGTAAATGCCGCCGCCCTGGATATCTTTGCGCGCCTGGCCCTTGGATGGGCACAAACCGGAATAGACCAGCAACTCGACCAACGGCGCGCCCGTTCCATCCAGTTTGGCTTTATCCAACTCTTTGGTGGGCACTTCACCGGCCACGTCATTGAACGTGGCTTCACTCACCCCGTCCAACCCGCCTCCAAAGAGGATTTCGCTGGCGCGAACGGCCTCGGCGGTGGCGGTGGGGCCATGGATGAGGTCGGTGACGGCCTGGCCGAGGGCTTTATGCGCGGCGCGGGCTTCGGGTTTTGCGGCATGTTCCTGTTCCATGGCCGCTATCTCATCGCGGCCGAGAAAGGTGAAGTATTTCAGGAAGCGGACAACGTCGCGGT
>JAMCZD010000185.1 GCA_023473405.1 Candidatus Omnitrophota bacterium | reverse complement strand
TAGCGATGGATAGCTGACTCCTCAACGAGACGCGTTTTTCCGGAGTGTAAACCAAGTGCGGTTGTTATGTCTTCCATTTTTGAAAAGATGTTCCGCGGCTGGCCTCAGCGCCTTTGGTGGGTGCGACATAAGCACCAATTTGGTGCGTGTGGCAAGCGAGTTGTTGTTCCACGGAATGGCAGCTATACTTTTGACAAGATTTATTTCGGAAATGACATCATAATTGGTAGTCGTTCGATCCTTTGGGCGATTCATAGCCGCATTATTGTAGGCAGTAAGGTCGTTACGGGGCCAGAGGTTATCATTATGGGTGGAAACCACAATATTAGTCTCGCAGGCAAGTTTATGATCGATGTCGGTGATAACGAAAAACGTCCGGAGGACGATCAAGACGTAGTAATTGAAGGGGATTGTTGGATTGGAGCGAGAGCTATTATCTTGAAGGGTTCTTTTATTGGGCGCGGAGCCGTCGTTGGTGCCGGAGCCGTAGTAACCAAGTCGGTGGCTCCCTACGCTATTGTGGGAGGATGTCCGGCGAAGCTGATTCGATTTCGAGGTGATATTTCTCAGATTTTGGCGCACGAACAGGTCCTTTATCCACCGGATAGACGTTTTTCCAGCGACAAGTTGAGGAATATTCTTACGCCAAAAGGTAGCATTTCGGCCTCCGCTACTGGCAAAAAGAAGGTCGAACCGTACCTTCAAGCGCCGGATTCCTTTGACTTAGGGTAACGAGAATACAGCCGGTTGAAGATTCTAATTGCCAATTCGAGTTTTCATATTGGGGGTTTCAGTAGCCATGCACTCAATATGGCCCTAGCCTTCCGTGCATTAGGACATTCAGTGGTAGCTGCGGTTGAGTGGGCGAACGGCCAACTCGAGAGGACCTTTCGTGAGGCATTTGACGAGGTTTTTGTATTCAACAGGGCTTGGGAGACGCGGACGAGTTACCTTAATCGGATTATCCAATTGATTATGGCTACCCGGTGTAACGCGGTGATCAACAATGCCGTGGCGTACGTTCAAGCAGCCCTGCCGTTCCTCGATCAACGCCTGGCTCGATTGACGGTGCTGCACAGCATCGAACCCTTGGAAGTGCTGTGTGCTGCGAGTAACTCAAACGCCCTGGACGCCGTGGTGGCGGTTTCGCCAAATGTTGCGGAGGCGCTAGAAGGATTAGTTCCCTCGAGCCTGCTCCACGTGGTACCAGTGGGAGTGCCAGAGCCGCAGGTGATGCGCTCACTGGTGCCCCCAGATGGGATTTGGCGTCTGATTTATGTGGGCCGAATCACCAGCAAAGCAAAGAATTTGGGGACCTTGGAACGGGTTCTCGATCAGTTATATGCTGTAGGAGTTCAATTCTCCATGGCATTCGTTGGAGATGGCGACTATCTGCCGAGCTTGCGGCGGGAAATTCGGTCTCGACCTTATGCTTCGCGAGTGCGGTTTTACGGGGCATGTAGCCCGCAGGGAATTGCTCGGTTACTTCCAGAAAGCGACATCTTCTTGATGACTTCGGCATATGAAGGCACACCGCATGCCCTCCTGGAAGCCATGGCTGTTGGCTTGGTACCTGTTTGTTCGCTCATTCCCGGATCAACCGATTCGATTGTTGTTAACGGGGAATCCGGTTTTCTTTGCCCGGCATTCGCTTCAGAAGCTTATGTTTTGGCAATTAAAAAATTGGCAGAATTTCCCGATCTCTATGCGTCTGTTTCGTTAGCAGCCAGAGAACGCATAAAGCGACAATTCGCCATAAAGATGATTGTGTCTCAGTATCTTGAGATTCTCGAAAATGCTGTGGCCCGGCGTGGTCCTCAAACGGACTCCCGCTCGAATAAGGCAGTACGCGTAAGTGCCAAAATGAAACCAATTTGTCCCGGTCTTCCACGTTACATCCGTCGGCGGTTAGGCAACCTTTTGCGGGGCTTTCGCGCCCGATTCCAAAGGTGATAAAGAGTTCGCTTTTCCTCCTACAGAACACGTGCCACCATTAGGCTGGCGGAGCCTCAGGCTGATTTTCATAAGCTACCAATTGTCAAGGCTGATAACGACGATTGGGCGGCGGAATGGAGCATACTGACCAGCGCTTGACCTTCGTAGTAAAGTGATCTTATTCCTTGTAGATGGATGCAAATCGAGCGGAAAGAGCAGCGTTCCGAATAATATCGATGCGGAAGTTTTCCTATCGTTTTTGCCCGAGACGGTGACTGACATCGCAGACCAGTTCCTCGTGGCATCGTTCCTTTTCTGCATCTTAGAAGGTAACCGTTCACAGGTTAGCCGGTTAGAGGGAGGATTTATCGCACCGTGAGCTAAAAGGTCTGGAGACCGGCAGACAAACGCGGAGTGGTGGGGTTTTGAGCGAACCCTTACGACGAATCAGGGATTAAGGAAGGAGCTTTTGATCCCTTGAAGTAGGCGCTAATAGCCTGATAAATCCATTGAAATGGCGAGCGTTTGTGCAAGGCGCAGGTGGCCAGGACGGTCCAGAGCCGTTCGCAAATCTGTCGTCCGCGCACACTGCGCGTGCCTTGGGTGATATGTCGGTCGATCACCACAAACCGCATGGCTTGCTTGACCACGTTGTTGGTGGGATCGATAGCCGGAGTGGTGATAAACTGAAAGTAGGCTTCGCCGTGCTTATAGAAGCGCTCGGCCAGGTTATGGATCAGCCGGTGAAAGGGACCGCCTGAGGAGGGAATGGCGGCCCTCCAGATTTGCTCATGCGCCCCGTTCAGTTCTATTTCAAAGGCTGGGGCGCTGAGTTGATCCTTGCGGTGGAGGGTCCAGAACAAGGCTCGGAGGCCGGCCAACAGTCCCTTGCCGTATCGTTGGACTTGGAGATCGGGAAACTCGCACAGATATTTGACGTCCCGGATCAAGTGGGCCAAGCAGAACTGGACCAGCACCGAACATTGGCGGGCGTATTTGCGGTAGGCGGCGTAGTAATCACATCCCAGAATGCCTTTGAAGTCCTGGCCCAGGATACGCATCAGGACCTGGGTGCCGCGGGAAGGATCGATCTTGAAGACCACAAAACTGGCCGCCCGCAGACACCAAATCCAGTAGCGCTGGCCGTTTTCTTTGTGTCCGGTCTCATCGCTGTTAAGCCGAGTTTGTTGGGGCAGCAGTTCGATGAGATTTTCATAGGGCCCCGCGAAGGCCTGGCTGGCTTTGTGGAGTAGTTTGGCGACGTAGCCCCGAGAGACGGTGAGGCCGACCACGTCCTGGAAAAAATCCCGAATCCCGGAGTAGGAAGCGTGGATTTTGCCCTTGAGGTAAACGGCCAGGCTCGTCAACCGCGGCCCGAACAAGCCCGCCTTGACGATGTGCTTTGGCAAGGGCGCCTGGTGATAACGGCCGCAGTCATGGCACCAAATGCTGTAAGCGGTATACTCGAGGACCTTGAAAGGATTGGCCACAAGCTCAATCTGTTGGAGGGTGCGTTGGTGCTCCGGTCCCTCCGCCGGGCTAATCCGATGGGAGGGATCGACCGGACATCGTTCCAGGCGGAAGGGGACCCGTTGATCGACTTGATCGGCAGAAAAGGCTGGGCGCTCATGCTTGGGATGTCCCTTTTGGGCGCCAATGCGTCGCTTGGACTTCTTTTTGCGCCGCTGGCCCTTGGGTTTGACGATGTCGCTGGAGGGCGGTTTGGAGGAGTTAGCCGAAGGCTTGCGAGCGGCGGCCAGTTGATTCAATAACCGGGCGTTTTGGGCTTGGAGTTGGGCCACCCGGGATTCAAGGCGGGCCTTGTCCTGGCGGAGTTGGGTGTTTTCCTCCTCTAATTGGCGCAGTCGTTTTTTGTTGGCAAACCAGCTCATGGCTATCGTTGGCAGAGCCGGGTGCGGAAATCCCCTCGCAAGGGGTAGAGCCAAATGGTCTTGAGCGAGACCGGCTGCTCATGCCTGCGATCATTGCGGCCTCGCCCCAGGGTTTGCCCGACGCAGATCCAATGGGCGGCCGAGTAAGCGCAACCGGCAAAACGCTCCCTTTCCACAAAGCTCTCGGCCAGGGCCAAATCATGACCATAAATCCTTTGCCAATCGCGACGGAGTTGGCGCACGACCCGCGCCAGGAGAAAGGAAGCCAGGCATTGTATTTGAACCCACGGAACAATGATAAAGCGCTCGTTGTTAACCACCCATCGCAGGTTGTGCCCTCGGCATTCAGCCGACCAACCAATGAACTGATCGCGCGGGCTGATTTTCCAGGCCGCCGGACCAAAGCTCAGGCAGGCCACCGGCCGGTCCTGCCAGTAAGCAAGGTATTTGAGTTGAGCTCCCGTCGCCTGTTGGTAGCCCAAATAGTGATAGGTCCCGACCAGCGCTCGATAAAGGCTTAACTGCTTGGAGTCGCTGACTAACTGAATGCTCAGTTCATCGCGGAACTCTCCCAGCTTTCCCTGCAATGGAGTGCGGTTAAGAAAATCAGGCGCCTGGCTTCGATGGCGATAACCGGCCCGCCGCGCCACCCGTAGCCGGGGAGGCAACTCGATCAGTCCCCGTCCTTCCAATCGGCGCAGCAAGTCCCGACAGGCAATCTGACGAAAACGCCCGTTGGCCTGACGCCAGTCCCACAGTTCACAGAGGCGATTGGAAATGTG
>JAMCZD010000232.1 GCA_023473405.1 Candidatus Omnitrophota bacterium | reverse complement strand
GAGAGTCAAACCTCCCGGCGCCATTGTTTCCAGGGGCATAGTCTCTGCCTTGCAAGCCGAATTGGCCTTGGGTCTGCTCGTATTCGCATCCCTTGTCAACCCCGCGTCATCCGCTCCCCCAAAACCGCAGCCGCCCGGCAGTTCAACCGGGACCCAAATGGATAGCTCCAAAGACTCGGCGCCCGAAGACCCGGCTGACCTGTACGCGGTCCGCGGCGCGCCATGGCATCCCCCGCTGTCTGTGTTCAATGAAAAGTCGCCCAATAGGCGTGACCCGTTTTTCTTTGGACCAGGCTGGCCCGGCAAAAATAGCGTCGAGTCGTCGTCCAGCGCTTCCACCGCATCTGCCGGACAAGCCTCCTTGCGCTTGGAAGGTGTCCTGACCGGCGCCGGAAGCCAACAACGCGCCCTGATAAACAACCGCTGGTTTCATCCGGGAGATACCAGGGAGATCGTGATCGGCGGACGAAAGGTTGCGGTTCGATGCCAGGAGATTCACGAGAACCGTGATCAATATGCGCTGGACAAGCAACCAGGCCTTTCATCACCAGTTCTCCGCCATGAAAACCAATTCCATCCTCTGGCTTTGGGTGTGCCTTGGCCTTTTCCTCATGGACGCCTTTGCGCGGAACTCACCCTCGTCCGTAGCCGGGCCAACGACCAATCCGGCGCCGGCCCTTGATCTGCCGCCACCGCTGGTTGTTAAACAGCCCGGTAATCCGGCCCAACCGGAAGCCATAAGACCTTCTGCAGCCTCGGCAACCAATGCCCCCGCAGGATTGACTGCGCCCCCTCCGCCTTCAGCCGTTACTGCCGCTAATCCCGTTCCAACCAATGCGCCCGTGGACTTGGGTGCCGTCCCGACGCCTGAAGCCGCGACTCGCGGCGATGCCAAACCGGCCGGCGCACCGGTAGACTTGAGTGCTGCCAAGCCTACTGAGGCCCCCAAAGGTGAAGACATAATAGCTTCTTTGTCCTACCGGGATGCGAACTTATACCTGGTTATCGAGGACTTGGCGCGGCAAGCCAGGATCAATTTCCTGTTTGATCCAGGTATTACCGGCACCAAGACGGTTGATGGAGAAACTGTTCCCGTCCTGGTATCGGGGACCAATGCCATGGAAATGAAGGCCACTGTTCACCTGGAAAACGTCACACCGCTCCAGGCCATGGAAGCCATGCTATCCATTAATAACCTGGTGTTTATCCCCGATCCCAAAACCCATATCGCCCGCATCACCGCCCGAGATACCGCCGCGCCGGAACCTTTGATCACCAGAGTCATCCAATTGCACTACAGCGATCCTACGAACATGATGGCTATAATCAAACCCATGTACCCCCCGCCGCGGAATCAAATCAGCCCCGATGTTCGCACCAGCCAATTAATCGTCCAGGCCACCGAAGCAAACCTGAATGCTATCGAGGCGCTGATTAAAGAATTGGATACGCCAACCCGGCAGATTCTCATCGAAGCCAGGCTTCTCGAGACTTCGCAGAGTCCAAGTTCAATCAAAGGAATCGATTGGTCCGGCACCTTGCAAGCTCAGCACCTTTCCTTCGGCAACGGTCTTACCACCGCTTCCAGCGCAATGTCCACCGCCACCCCCGGCGCTCCTACTACCACCACTCTGCCTAGCGGCAGGACAATCATCACCACCCCGGGTTCTTCCAGCCAGTCAACTCTGAACTCCATCACCTCCTTCGGCTCGACCGCTTCGGGTGGCGCCGCCGAGGGTGGCGGGACACCGACGCTTGGCCCCGGAGGGCTCAGCCTCAATACCGCCCGCGGCTTTTCACCCAATATCGCGTTCCTTAACGCCGATGGGGTCAGCGCCGTCCTGTCCTTCCTGAACCAGGACATCGATACGGAAGTAGTGGCCACTCCCCGAGCCGTCACTCTCGACAACGTTACCGCCGTCCTTTCTGTAACCCGCTCCTACCCGATTTTCCAGGTCACCCCAGGCTCGGCCAACTCTCCCGCGGGCGCCCAAACCACCTATACCAACGTGGGAACCATCCTGACCGTCACCCCTCGGATCACCGGCACCAATAGCGTCGCCCTTAACGTGGTCCCCGAGGTCTCGAATATCGATGGCCAGGACCAGCAAACGGTTAATGGATTGATTAACAAGGCCAACATTTACGCCAGCCGCCGCGTCGAAACCCATGTGGTTATCCCCAGCGGAAATACCCTGGTCATGGGCGGCTTGATCAGCGACAACACTCCCAAGTCCTATACCAAAGTGCCGATCCTGGGCGATTTGCCTCTCATTGGACTGCTCTTTCGCCAGGACAGCAAGCAGCGCCTCAAACAGAACCTGCTCATCTTTATCACCCCAACGATCATCCAGGACCGCGACTTTCAACAACTGCCCCCTAGCGACTTCCTCACCTCTAAACCCCGAGATATCGGGGAGCCTTTCACCGCCTGGGACACCGGCAAACCATACGATTGGAAAAAGTCAACCGCCGATAAGGCCAAAGACTAGCCGGCCATAGTCATGACGCGCGCTTTCCTCAATGCAAACAACAGTTTGAGCCGTCCGCTCCTGGTCCTTCTGCTCTGCATCGCCGGCTCCTGCGCCGGTTTCGCCCAGGCCACCGTTACCACTTTGGGCGGCGGCCCGGTCTCCTCCGGCGGCCCGGCCTTCGGCGACCAGGATGGCGACACGCTCCAACAAGCCCAGTTCCATTCCCCTTTCGGCTGCGCCTTGGACCGCGACGGCAACTTGTTTGTCGCGGACCGCGATAACGGCGGGATTCGCAAGCTGGACCTCAGCCGAAACCGCACTTCGACCGTGATTTCCGGGCTCAATCAGCCCGTGGCAATCGCCTTCGATACTTCGAATAATCTCTTCATCGCCAACCAGGGCGACGGCACCTTGCTCGAATACGACCGCTTCACGTCGCTTTCCGTGGTAACTACTGGCCTGAGCGCGCCCCCCCCAATCACCCTCTCTACTTCGAGTATCCTTTACGTTACGGAACTGAACGGCACGATCAAACGCGTCAATCTCGTCGATCGTTCTTCCACGGTAATTGCCACCGGACTCAACCAGCCTCAAGGCATCGCGCTCATGGAAAGCGGACTGCTAGCCGTAAGCGAATCCGGAAACAATTCGATCCGCCTCATAAACCCGGACTCCGGCGCTACCATACAGCGTATCGGTCTGGGTCAGCCCGGATTCCGCGATGGCTATTCGACTTACGCGCAGTTCAATCAGCCCTGCCAGTTGGCCAGGGCACCCAGCGGCAACCTTGTGGTGGCCGATCGCGGCAATCACCGCGTGCGCATCGTCACTTTCGATAGTATGGTAACCACGTTGGCCGGCATTGACCCGAGCCAGTGGACATCCGATTTGCCCGGATGGGAGGACGGTGACACCGAGTATGCCGAGGCGCGCGAGCCGGCTGGCATCGCCGTTGGCCCTGATGGGACCGTCTATGTCACCGAACTCTATTATCACCTGGTCCGCCAAATATCGGGTTGCCCATTGACCCCTTCAAGCGCCGGACCGGGCGGGAGCGGAGCCGGCACCAACCTGGTCCTGATTGCCCCGGTTATCAGTCCCGGTTCAGGCTATTTCCCAATGGGCCGGACTATTACTGTGGCCAACCTGAACACAAATGCATTCTTCAAGGTCCAGTTGTTCTATACCACCGATGGCTCCGAGCCTACTACCAACAGCCTGCCTGTGCCTCTCACTAACAATGCAGGTTCAATCGCTTGGACCGAGACAGCGCGTGATCTTACCTCTCTGCAAGTCAATGCCTTCGTGGACGGCGCCAGCGCCGGGACCAATGGACAGCCCGCCGCCACCAATGAGATCGGCGTTCCCCGCGACACCCGGGCCGGCATTGGAGCCACGGTCGTCCTTCCAGTAGTCGTTGACTTGCGCACCAATGACCAACTGCGCTCCCTGCAATTCCGAGTCGAGGTCGCTCCCGCCAGCCTCGCAGTCCCTCCCATCCCGGATCGGTTGTATGCGGTGGACATGAGCACCAATGACTCGAACCGGATTCCGGGGAGCGCTCCTTTTTTGCCATTGGCTGGATCGGGCGGCTATACCAATTGGGTCCCTATGACGGAACACTCGAACTATAGCCTGACTAACAACCAGGGCGTGGTCCGCCGTGGCGTGGCAATCTCTTACCTGGACCAATCCGGCCTTCGCGTGAATGACTTTGGCATAGTAGCCATGCTTGCGGTCCCGATCCCCGACAACGCCTCCGAAGGCGACCAATATGCCATCACAGTGCTGTATCCTTCCGGCACTTCCGATGGACGGCAAACGCCGGTGCTCCTCTACGCCATGCCGGACCGCACCATCACCGTCACCAACATCCCCTATGTGGTCGGCGACAGCGCCGTTGCCCACTGGTTCAATGCCGGGGACTTCGGCAATGGCAATCTCAATAATAATGACGTCAATAACATCCTTTACGCCAGCCTAGGACAATACGTCCCGCTGCCATTTAGCGACGCGTTCGATGCCATGGACGCTTTTCCTTCCGATTCCCCCGGCGCCGTCGGCGGCGACGGACAGATTCGATTCCTGGACTGGAATACGATCCTCTCGAGGTCCTTGCGCATTCACGTAAACAGGGAT
>JAMCZD010000361.1 GCA_023473405.1 Candidatus Omnitrophota bacterium | reverse complement strand
GGGGATTACCTCGGGGCAGGCAAATTGTTGGGGGCGGGCGGGGGCGGTTACTTGCTGCTCCTTGCCAAGGACGACGAGGCGGCGGGGCGGCTTCGGCAGGAATTGGAGAATCAACCTCCCAACGAACGGGCGCGATTCGTGAATTTGAAGCTGTCGGATACGGGCCTCCAACTGACGCGAAGCTAGTGTGGTATACCGCCCCACACCAGATTTGGATTTTAATTTGTCCGCTGGCGTGCTTGAATGATGCCATGAAGAAACGGCAGGCGCAAATCAAGCGCACTACCCGTGAAACCCGGATTGCGCTCCGTTTGAGCGTTGGCGGCACGGGTCAAGCGAAGATCAAGACCGGCATCCCGTTTTTCGATCACATGCTGGCTTTGTTCGCCAAGCATGGCGCGCTGGACTTGTCATTGGACTGCCGTGGTGACCTCGAAGTGGACGCGCACCACACCATCGAGGATTGCGGCCTGGCTCTAGGGCAGGCCTTTTGTCAGGCCTTGGGCGATAAACGAGGCATAAGGCGCTACGGGACCGGTTTCGATCCCCGCAATCCCTTCACCGGCGAGGCCTATGTTCCGATGGACGAATGCCTGGCCCGGTGCGTGATCGATTTCGGCGGACGCCCTCACCTGGTTTGGCGCGGCCTTGACGGCCTGGCGTTCAAGCGGGTGTCGGCGGTGGAACGGCGCCAGGACATGTCGTCGACCTTCCGTTTCGGTCTGGCGCGCGAATTTTTCCAGGCATTTGCCAATGAAGCGCGGTGCAACCTGCATCTGGAATTGCTCTACGGTGATGAACCGCATCACGTGGTCGAGGCATTGTTCAAGGCCTTTGGACGCGCGGTGGACTTTGCCTGCCAACGCGATGCGCGCATCGCCGGAAAACTACCTAGCACGAAGGGAAAATTGTAGAAGAACTGAATATGGCAGATCGGGCCTCCGTCAAAGACATGTCGAAAGAAAGCGAACAATCAACCTTGAGCGATGAGGCGCTGGTGCGGGAGGCGCAAGGTGGCGGGTTGAATGCATTTGAAGAGTTGGTGGCACGGCATCGGGACAAGGTTTATGCACGGGCGTTTACCATGCTCCACTCCGAAGACGAAGCAGTTGATTTATCGCAGGAAGCGTGGGTTAAGGCCTGGCAACGGCTAAACCAGTTCCAGGGTGACTCGAGCTTCGTTACTTGGATAACCCGGATAGTGATTAACCTCTGCCTTGACCAGTTGCGGAAACAGAAACGGCAACGCACCGAGTCCATCGAGCAGTTGGACGATGAAGCGGGCGGGGTCGAAAGGCAGATGCCTATTGTTACGCCCAATCCAACCGAGCGCCTCGAACGGGAAGAGCTGCGGCAGCGGATTGACCGCGCCCTGGGCCAGCTCTCCACCGAGCACCGGACGGTATTGGTGCTGCATGAATTTGAGGAATTGGAGTATAAAGAGATCGCCAAAGTTATGGGCTGTTCCATTGGCACAGTCATGTCCCGGCTCTTCTACGCCCGGCGCCGCATGGCGTCGCTGATGGCCGGGGTCAAGCGGGAAGAACCAACATGAATATCGATTCTCAGCTCAAACTGCAGGCTTACCTGGACGGTGAACTCAAGGCCGGCCAAACGCGCCAGGTGGCCGAGTGGCTCGATAAAGACCCGGAAGCACGCGCCTTGTTCGCCGAATTGCAGCACACCACAACTATAATGACCGGCAATGAACCGCCGGTTAAACTGCCGGTGCCGGGCGAGTTCTTTTGGGCCCGGATCGAGCGCGAAATTACGGCACGGCCTTCGCCACGGCCCCGATATTCCTGGGCCCAATGGTGGAGGGTCCTGCTGCCGCTGGGTGCGGTTGGCCTGCTGGTGGCGCTCTTGCTGCCCCGCGACGCGGCCCCGGGCAAGGCTTCTTCCGTTGCCACTTTGAAGGGTATGGAAGTGGAAACCTACTTGCCCAACTCCCAGGTGATTACTTTTCGCTCGGAATCCGAAGGGGTATCCTTTGTCTGGGTCGATACTCGTTAGGGATTCGGACCGATGGGCTCGACGTTTAAGCGCAAATTAGAAATGAAATGACGACTTCACGGATTTTTTGCTGGCCAGTTTGGGTGTGGATAGGTTTGGCGGCGGTCGCGATGAACTGGGGCGAAGCAAATGCCTCAGCCGCCGATTTCAAGGTCCGGGCCCAATTGATCTGGGGAACCGACGATGCGAAACCAACGAAGCCGTACGTCAAGGAACTCGATCCCAAGTTGCGCAGCAAGCTTCGATTGCTCAAGTGGCGCAACTACTTCGAAATCAAAGACCCGCGCTTCCTGGACAACCAGACGTTCAGCTTGGCGACGGGAGTTTCCAAACGAGTCAGGATCAGCGAGTTGTGCGAGATCGAGGTCAAGCACCTGGGAGGTTCCAATATCGAGGTAAAATTGATCGGTGAAGGCCGACTGGTGCAAAAGGTCAGCCAAGCCCTTCCCAAAGGCGAGTACCTCTTCCTGGCCGGTAACGTTAAGGAGAAGACCAACGAAGCCTGGATCGTCGCCCTGTCCGCAATCGACGAGTAGGAGATACCAGGGACGCTGTTCCACCGGGGTCCATTATTCTTCCTCAGCAAATCCCAAATCCCAAATCCGTTCTCGGTGATTCCGCTTGCGGGCCGCCCGCCGCATTACCTAAATTGCAGTCGTGATCTGGGTTAGTTACATGGTTATGGTCGGGATCGCCTATCTGCTTGGTTCCATCCCAACAGGCTACCTGGTGGGGTGGACCAAAGGCATTGACATCCGGAAGATTGGCAGCGGCAACATTGGCGCCACCAACGTTTTTCGTTCGTTGGGCAAGACCTCGGGAATTATCGTTCTGGGTATTGACGCCTTAAAGGGCTATGCCGCGTGCCGGTGGGCGGCGCCGCTGGTCTATTCATGGTTGATGGCGCCGGGCCAGGCTGACTTGGCGGCACGCCAGAAACTGGCTTTGGCAGCGGGAATTGCGGCCGTTTTGGGCCATACCTTTTGTTGCTGGCTCCAGTTCAAGGGGGGAAAAGGCATAGCCACGACCGGAGGCGCCTTTGCCGCCCTGGCGCCGTCCGCTGTTTTAACGACATTAAGCATCTGGATACTGGCGCTGGCCGTGACGCGCTACGTGTCGGTGGCCTCGATTACCGCGGCCATCGTTCTGCCTGTCACGGTTTGGTTCTGGGGCGGCAGCCTGGAAATGGTGGTCATCACGGCGGTCATCGGTCTGCTGGCCATATACAAACACCGGATGAACGTGCGGCGGTTGGTCCATGGAACCGAACCCCGTTTCGGCACGAAAATGAGCAAACCTGTCTCTTAGTTCGTTATGCGCATTACTGTTCTTGGCTGCGGCGCCTGGGGAACGGCCCTGGCTCGGATGCTTTATGGGGATGGTCACGAAATCACACTCTGGGGCAACCTGCCGGAGCAATTGGCCGAATTACGAATGGGTCGGAACCAGGCGTGCCTGCCCGGGATCGAGTTACCGCGAGACTGGTCCGTGGTGGAAGAACTCGATAAAGCGGTGCAAAGGCCCCAAGTGATTATCGTGGCGGTCCCGTCGAGGGCCGTTCGCCAGGTCACCAGCGGTTTAACCCGTTTTCGTGGCATTATCATCAGCGTCGCAAAGGGGATCGAATACGACAGCGGGTTGACGATGAGCGGCGTGCTACGTTCCACAGCCCCTTCCGCGCAGATTGCCGCGCTTTCCGGCCCCACATTCGCCTTGGAAGTCGCCCGGGAAATCCCCACAGCCATTGTCGCCGCCAGTGAAGACGCGGCAACGGCGGAAGCCGTCCAGACGTTGTTTCACCGCCCCAAATTTCGCGTATATACGAATCCCGATATCTTGGGAGTCGAGCTGGGCGGCGCCTTGAAAAACGTTATCGCCATCGCCGCCGGCACCAGCGACGGACTCGGGTTTGGCGACAACACCAAGGCAGCGCTGATCACTCGCGCGATTGTCGAAATCCGGCGGCTAGGCGTGGCTTGCGGCGCGCGAGCCGATACGTTTGCCGGCTTGAGTGGTTTGGGTGATCTGACCGTCACCTGTTTTTCGCGGCTTAGCCGGAATCGCGCCCTGGGGGAGCGTCTTGGGCGGGGGGAGGAATTGGCCGCTGTTTTGCCCACCCTGACTTCGGTGGCGGAAGGTTACCCCACAGCCTGCTCGGCCTATCAACTGGCGCGAAGACTCGAAGTCATCACCCCGATTATCGACGAGGTTTACGCCATGTTGTATCAGGGAAAAAAGGCTGGTCAAGCCGTCCACGACCTGCTGAACCGCGACTCCAAGGGCGAGGTTGCGGAATTCCTTCAGCCTTGCCCAAATACAGCGCGGATGAATTGATCGCCTTCGAGCAGACCGAAACTGCCGGCGGCGCAACTTCGCTCGTCGAACCGCTCGACCTGGTCCGGCCTGCAGCGCGGGTCCCGAATCGCGAACGGAACGGCATCGCGGACATGAATCCGCTTTTCGACCGGGGTGGGATGATCGGGCAGCACTGCCACCACCGCTTCGATGCGGTGCTTTGCCAGTCCGTCCAGAATCGGGCCGACCAGGCGGGCGTCCAAGTCTTCAATGGTCTGGATTTTCAACTTCAGGTTGCCGTCATGTCCCGCTTCATCCGGGGCTTCCACGTGGACATAACAAAAATCGTGACGTTCCATGGCCTCGAGTGAGGCCGCGGTTTTACCTTCGTAGTTCGTGTCGTAAAGCCCCGTTGCCCCGGGAACCCTGATGACCTCCAGGCCGGCGTAAACGCCAATGCCGCGAATTAAATCAACCGCCGAAATAACCGCCCCGGTAACCCCGAATCGCTCCGCAAACGTCCACATCTTCGGACGCCGCCCCGGGGACCAAAGCCAGATCGAGCTGGCCGGGTCTTTGCCGGCGGCGCGACGCCGTTGATTCACCGGATGATCCCTCAAAATACCCCACGAACGCCGCGTCAGGTCGTTCAGCAGATCAGCCGTCGACTGCGCCTCCGGCACTCGGGCGCGAATCATCAGTTCCCCGGCGGGCTCTCCCGGATGATCATGAGGCGGCGCGCATTCCAACGCCGGATTAAGCCCTTTGCCGACGAAAAGGTGCCGGTAACTCACGCCGGTGTAAAAATGGCGGCTCGGAGAACCCAATTCAGCCTGGATGGCCTTCAACAGTTCATCCGATTCCTCCGAGGTGATGTGGCCCGCAGAGTGGTTTTTTATCCTCCCATCCTCGAAGAGACAGACCAGGTTGCAGCGCATCGCCATATCGTCGTCCCCGATGTGAACACCCATACTCGCAGCCTCCAATACTCCGCGTCCCTGGAGCACCTGGCGCGGATCATAGCCCAGCACCGTCAGGTTCGCAGTCTCGCTTCCGCTGGGCAAATCGCCCTCGATGGTGCGAAGCAATCCGCATCGACCCTCGCGGGCGAGCCGGTCCATGTTGGGCTTTCGCGCCACCTGCAAGGGAGTCCGTCCTCCCAGCCGTGCCACGGGGTAATCAGCCATTCCGTCACCCAAAATAATGATGTGCTTCATAATTGGTTCTGATCATGCGGCGACCGCCACATCGGCTGGTAACCTACCTTGAGCGCTTGGGCCTGGCAATTACGGAAGCAACGCCTCCGTGCATTATGTAGTCGCAGGCAATCTTGACCTGTTTACAACGAGTTACGAGTTAGGCGCCGGAAATTGCCTCCTGGGGCTGGGCTTTTTGTGCCGGGACCAGTTTCATCGTTACCAGGGCGGCGATAACGCAGATGACCGACCCAAAGGCGACTGCAAAGGTCGCCGAGGTCAGCTTGGCGATCCCCCCGGCCATAAGGCTGCCAAGCGGGGTAAGTCCAATGAAGCAGAGCGAGTAAATTCCCATGATCCGCCCGCGCAAGGCATCCGGGGCGCGTAATTGGATGGACGTGTTGGCGGTGGCGAAGAAGACGATCATAAACCAGCCCGCGGCTGCCAGGGCGGTGGCGGACAGCCAGACTTGCTTGGAAAACGCAAATCCAAAAATGGCCGCGCTGAAACCGAAGAGCCCGCCAAACACCAGGTGCCGGCGCTTGGGATAATCACCCAAGGTCGCCAGGGTAAACGCTCCCAACAAGGCGCCTACACCGTTGGCGGCGAGCAGAAAACCGTAACCTGTCGCCCCCACGTGCAACACGTCGCGGGCAAAAATCGGCATTAGAACCGAATAGGGCCAGCCAAACAGGCTCACCGTGCTTACCAGGACGAGGACCGCCCGTAATACCCGTTCCTTGGCGACGTAACGCAGCGCCTCGAGGGTGGCTTGCTTGAGGGCGATGGGGTTGGATGGGGGGGGTGTTCGGGGTAAACGCATGGCCAAATAGCCGGCGATGACGGCCAGGAAAGAGAGGCTGTTTAACAGAAAACAGCCCGCTAATCCGATTGTCCCAATGAGAAGCCCCGCTAACGCAGGCCCGACTATCCGCCCGGCGTTGAACATCGAGGAACTCAGCGCGATGGCGTTCATCAAGTCCTTTCTTCCTACCATTTCCACCACAAAACTCTGCCTCGCCGGTATGTCAAAGGCATTGGCTATACCCAGGAACAGGCCCAGCAGCGCCACGTGCCAAAGGCGCACCACGTTGAAATACACCAGCCCAGCCAGGATGCCCGCCAGCAACATGGACAGCGTTTGCGTGGATACCAGGATGCGCCGCTTTTCAAATCGATCCGCCACCACGCCGCCGACCAGCGTCAACAATGTGACCGGGATCGTATTCAAGAATCGAATCACGCCCAGGGCAAGGGCCGAGTTGCTAAGCTGATACACCAGCCAGCTCTCCGCCATCATCTGCATCCACGTGCCAATTAACGAAACCAATTGACCGCTCAAATATAGCCTGAAATTCCGGTGTCGTAATCCGGCAAACGTCCGGCTCCACTTGTTCCCCCCGGCAGCCTCCCGGCGCGGTTGCGCCAAGGCGTCCACCGGAGCCGTGGCCACAGCGGGAGTCGGTGTCGAATCCGATTTGGATGTGCCATTCACGGCGGGAAATATCGCGGTTCAAGCCCCGAAGCGCGAAGCTTTTTCTTCGTCCACGCGGCGAATCAAACCAATCGTTTGCCGCCGCCGCCACCCTGGCGGCACAAGGCTGGGTGGCGTTCGAAGGTAAAACGAATTCAGGATTGCATTTTCCCGGACAATTTGAGAGATTATCCTGAAGTAAGGATTGCTTATGCCAATCTATGAATTTGCCTGTCCGCAATGCCGGATCATATTCAATTTTTTTTCCAAGCGCATTCGACCAGACCGCTCGCCGGTTTGCCCGAAATGCGGCAACCCGCGTATGGTCAAGCAGGTTAGCGGCTTTGCAACGCCGCGCGGCTTGAAGGAACCGGCAGCCAAACCCGAGACCGCCGGCGATGAGCCTCCGATGCCCGACATCGACGATCCGCGAGTCATGCGCGCCATGAACGAGATGGAACGGGACATGGCTTATCTGGACGAAAACAATCCCAAACACATGGCCTACATGATGCGCAAAATGAAAGATATCCTGCCCGAACAAACCATGCCCAAAGAGCTGGATGTAGCCATCAAACGCTTGGAAGCCGGAGAAGACCCGGAAAAAATCGAGGCGGACATGGGCGATGTGCTGGGCGATTTCATGGGTGGGCCGGAAGGAGAAGACGAAATGGGCGATTACGGTGGAGGCTATGCCGGCGGATATTCACGCGATAGCGGGTTATACGATTATTGAATCCTCGCCTTAACGCCCACGCTCCAATCAGGATTTGAACTCACCGTCCTTTGGCTCTGCGGCCGAGGGATTCATGAGGCCTGTCCGTGGACAAATTGGCTAATCCAATTACCTCTTTCACCATCAATTCGGCCCGCCCCCCGCTGACTCCAATGAGATCGCTCAACAAACGCCAACTCGGCTGTTTCGTCTTGGCAGGCATTAATGCCTTTGCGACCTCCTTTTACTTCAATTACCTCTTCTTCCTGATGCACTCGCGCTTTGGTTTCGGCAACGCGAGCAACCTCGGCCTGGCCGCCTTGAACGGGTTCGTCTACATGTTCGGCGCCTGGTTCGGCGGACGGTTGGGCCAGCGGTCCGGCTATTTCCGGGCTCTCCGCCTCGGCTTCGCCGTTATGGCCTTGTCATTGGCCGCCGGAACACAAGTCCGGACGCAGGCGGGACATTGCCTGATCATGGTGGTTTGGAGCATCGGCATGTGCTTCACCTGGCCTCCGCTGGAAGCCCTCATCAGCGAGAATCACGCCGCCGCAGGTCTGTCACGGATGCTGGGGATTTACAATGTAGTGTGGGCCAGCGGTTCCGCCGTCGCCTATTTCTGCGGGGGCCTGTTGATTCATTACCTGGGCATGGCGAGCCTGTTCTGGCTGCCGGCCGCCCTGCACCTGCTTCAACTCTTCCTGCTCGAACGTATCGCAATTTACGAACCGCCTGAGGCAATCGCCGGTCCTTTGCCGGTCTCGACGTCCGCCCCTCAGTGGTCACAGAAAGGCCGCACGAGCCCGAAGGCATTCATGCGCATGGCGTGGGCTGCCAATCCGTTTGCCTACATGGCCATTAACACCGTGATCGCCCTGATACCGACCCTGGCCTCGCGACTGGGCCTCTCCATTACGTGGGCGGGGATACTCTGTTCGATATGGTTTTTCGCCCGTTTGCTGGCCTTTGTTGGATTGTGGTGGTGGCCCGGTTGGCATTACCGGGTGCGATGGCTGTTTGCATCCTATGCCTTGCTGATCGCCAGTTTCCTGCTGTTGCTCCTCGTGCCACTCCTATGGTTGCTCATCCTAACCCAAATCCTTTTTGGCCTGGCGGTCGGCCTGATTTACTACTCGTCGCTCTTCTATTCCATGGATGTAGGCGAGACCAAGGGCGACTACGGGGGCGTTCACGAGTCCGCCGTGGGCGCCGGCATCTTTGCCGGTCCAGCCGTGGGCGCCGCTGCAATTTGCCTCTTCCCCGATTCCGCTTACGCGGGAGCCTGGGCGGTCAGCGCGTTGTTGCTCATGGGCGGGACATTGATCGGAACCATTCGGATCGCGCACCGGCACGGCCCGGAATTACATTCGCCCTTGTCATCCACCGGGAATCCTCCTACTGCTTTCACTCGGCTGTGATTATGTTATTTTAACCGGGACGCGCGCGGCTGAACGAGCGGTTGGACGCGTCTCGCTCGATATAAGTATGTCTTTCCTGGCAAATAAGACCGGCATTGTTTTCGGAGTGGCCAACAAACGCTCCATCGCCTGGGCTATCGCCCAGGCCTGGCACCAGGCCGGCGCCCGGCTCGCCTTCACTTACCAGGGCGATCGCCTCAGAGAAAACGTCGAAGAACTCGCGCGAACCTTCGGGGCTGACGCCATTCTGCTGCCGTGCGACGTGACCAAAGACGAGGAGATCAACAGCGTTTTCGCCACCATCAAGAAGGAATTCGGCCGATTGGACTTGTTGCTTCACTCGGTTGCCTTTGCTCCCAAAGACGCCTTGGAAGGGCGGTTTGTGGACACCCGCCGCGAGGCGTTTCGCATTGCCATGGATATCAGCGCCTTCTCGCTCGTTGCCTTGGCGCGCGCCGCCGTGCCGCTCATGACGTCCGGCGGCAGCATCCTCGCCATGAGTTATTATGGTGCCGAGAAGGTGATCCCTCATTACAACGTCATGGGCGTTGCCAAGGCCGCTCTCGAAGCCGCCACCCGCTATCTGGCTTATGACCTGGGCCCCCGCAAAATCCGGGTCAATTGCCTCAGCGCGGGCCCGGTAAACACCCTGGCTGCTCGCGGCGTTTCCGGTTTCAGCCAGATGCTGCAGCACTACGAAACTCACGCCCCGCTCGAACGCAACGTGTTGCCTGCTGAATTGGGGGCCACCGGCGCTTTTCTGGCCAGCGACGGTGCGGCGGCCATTACCGGTCAAGTGATCTACGTCGATTGCGGCTATCAAATCATGGGCATGTAATCCGGCTCTATGCTGTCCAACGATCCCGTCCAAATAAAAAATAACCTCGTCCTTGTCCAGGACCACAGCCGGCATTTTTCCGGCTTTGCCTTCGTTTACCCGGTCATTTCCCGACGCTCGCGCGGCCTATCCATCGGGATCAACTTGAATCCGGACAAGGTATGCAATTTTGACTGCGTCTATTGCGAGGTTGACCGGCGAGTGCCGGCCACTGTCTCGCGCCTTGCCCTGGGACAAATGCGCCAGGAATTGCTGGCCATGATTCAATTCGTTCAGAAGGGCGGCCTGGCCGATGACCCTCGGTTCAAAGAAGTGCCAGGCCTTGCCCAAATTATCCGGGACATCGCCTTTAGCGGGGATGGCGAACCTACTTTGGTCCACAACTTCGCCCGGTGTGTCCAGGAAGTCGCCGCTGTCAAACGTTCCGAGCGGTTGGACCAGACAAAAATCGTCCTTATCACCAACGCTACCGGTCTGGACAAAGCCGACGTCCAGGAGGGACTCGCGTTGCTGGACGCCAACCAGGGCGAAATCTGGGCCAAACTCGATGCCGGCACCGAGGCCTATTTCCACCTGATTAACCGCAGCCACGTCCAGTTCGAACGTATCCTGCAAAACCTCCTCATCGCTGCCCGCAAACGTCCCATCATAATCCAAACCCTTTTTCTAAGGGTCGATCAGCAAATCATTCCCACCGCCGAACTGGAGGCCTATTGCGATCGGCTTAACCATATCGTTCACGACGGTGGACGGATCAAGGAGGTCCATGCCTACACTGTCGCGCGGCCCACTCCCGAACCGTTCGCCCATCGGCTCACCCTGGCCGAATTAGATGCCTTGGCCGACGTCATCCGGCAAAAGACCGGCCTCACCGTTCTCACTTTCCCCTGACGGATCAACTTTTAGAACCAGGTGTAATTCCCCAGGCTGTGGGATAGAGCACGCTCCAGGCAAATTTGCCCCCCGACCGGCGCGGCTATTGCCGGGGGCCAATTTGCAAGGGGAGTGTTCGCATCCAAAAATGATCGTCAAACTTGCGTTTGAATTGATGAACGCCTTCCTCCAATCGCGCCTCGGAATCGAAGATGGCAAAAATGGTGGAACCACTCCCGGACATTCGTGCCACCGCGGCCCCGTGGTCCTGCAATGACTCCTGGAACAAGGCGAGGATGGGGTACTTGGCGAATGCCGGGGCTTCCAGCGCGTTGTAAAAGGCCGGTCCGGCGGAGGTCAAATCACCCGATTCCAGTAGCGCGATAAGCCGGCGGGCGCGTCCCGGTTCGCCGTTGAACGCCCCCGGAAAACGCGCGAGCTGCTGGTAAGCCCAGGCGGTCGAAATGCCGAAGCCTGGATGGATAAGGAGCAAATGCGCATTACGCAATGCCGGGAAGCATTCGATGGGCGCAATTTGTTCGCCGCGTCCGGTTCCCAGTGCCGGTTTATTCTGCAAGAAGAACGGGACATCAGCCCCCAAATCGCGCGCCATGGCACGCAACTGAGGCTCGGTCATGGGATGATCGAACAAGTCGTTCAACGCCAACAATGTAGTGGCGGCATTGCTGCTCCCGCCGCCCAAGCCGGCGCCGAGTGGAATATTCTTTTCCAGGTGAATTCGGATACCGTTCCCAGGCCGTGTTGCCTGCAAGAAAAGCGATGCCGCCCGCCAGACCAGGTTGGTCGAATCAGCAGGCAGATCGGGATGAGTGCAGGAGAATTGGATGCCTTGGCCGCCCTTTTCGAAATGCAACCGGTCGCAAAAGAAAACGGGATACAAAACGGTCTCGACTTCGTGATAGCCGTCAGTCCGCTTGCCCAGTATATTGAGCAGCAAATTGATCTTGCAGGGGGACTGGCATTCGAGGGTCATGAGAGCCTTTCCCGCTCTTCCCCCCTGATGCGCCTACGCCGCAAATTAAAAATTGAAGATGCGGAAGCGGCTTCCCGGAGAAAACGGAAAGACATCGCCTCCGGAAAAGCCGAGGTTGCTGTCGGTCCCGAAGGTGGGATCAGCAAGCAAACCGGGTAGGTAGTTGTCCGGATAAACCGGTTCGGCGCTGATCACGTTGGTGCAGATGGGGCCATAAGGCGGGACTGGGAAGGTGGCGATTTCGTAAGCCCCCCGCAGGGTGCGCGCCAAGCTAAGGTCCATACCCCGAACAAAACCGGTCGTATACCCAATATCCGGCCCGTCCCAAATCGCTGTTTGTTCCACGCAACGGCGGAGTTGGCCCATTTGAACAAATTCAGTGGCGTCGCGGAGTCCGCGGCCCAGTTTCTTGTCCGGGCCGGTGCAACCGACGGATAGAATGCACAGGGTAGCGGCTACTAAGGTGAGGCTAGTGGCAGTTCGCATATTCGTTACGTATCAGTGGTTGAAGACTAATCGAAACCAGCGGTTTGTAAAGCGGCAATTCATCAAACTGGCGGACTGGTCCTGGATACATCGGGAGACAAGTTCATCGTGGCCATCCGCCGCTTCTCCTGGCGCTCCCAATACCAGGCGATCCAGACGCTGACCTCAAAAAGAACCTGCAAAGGCACCGCCATCATGATTTGAGTCAGGACCTCGGGCGTGGTCAGCAGCGCTCCCAGCAACAGGTTCACCACGATCATGTATCGACGGAAGCCAGCCAGCTTCTGGTAATCCAGAATCCCTATCTTGACCAGGATCAGCAGCACGACCGGCATTTCGAATCCCAAACCCATTCCCAGCATGAACTTGCAGACAAAGCCAATGTATTGCTCCGCAGTCCACAGGTCCGCTCCGATCCCCAGCCAATTCGAATACATGCGCGATGCATTCAAGGCCAGCGGCATGAGGACGAAGTAGCAAAAAGCGACACCGGAAAAGAAAAGTCCACTGCCAATCCCCAATCCCCGGAACAGGTACTTCTTCTCCTTCCGTTTCAGGGCGGGCATGATAAACAATCCCACGTAATAAAGGATGAATGGCGATGCCAGGACAATGCCGCCATAGATAGCCAGTTGAAAGGCGACCATGAATCCGCCCGTCGGGCTGGGATTGAAAAGACTAACCGGCGTTTTGGGGAAAATATCGGCGATATGGTTGGTCACACGTTCCAACTCGAGGCTCAAGTTGGTGCCGTCCACTCGGGGCAGCAATCGGAAGACCAGGTGTTGTTCTTTGCCCAGTCCGAGCGGACCCCACGAATGGCCCTCCATTTTGGTGGTGCCCAAACGATTGGTGCCCAGAAGCAGGGTCAGGTACTGGCCTTTGCCGGGATTCATTTGCGCCGCTCGTTCGAGCGGCCATCGCAGCCACTCCATGATCACGCTGCCTGCCCCCAGGCAGATGACCATGCCAACCGTAACGGCGGCTGCGCTCTTGATGATGGTCCAGCGGAGGTCTTCGAGGTGATCGAGAAACGATTTAACGGCTCCGCCACCGTCCTCCTCCTCTTCAGGACGCTTTACCTCGGAGTCGTCTGGCATGGTTCAAAACGGCGGTCGAAAAACAATCAGTCTTGATGCGGCATCTGGGATTGGGCCGCGGCGGTTTGGATCGGAGAAGAGGGATTGGACTCGGCGTTTTGGGCCGGCAGCTTCCGCGGGGGCGGCGGGGGTGAATCGAGGTCCATTGCCGATTGCAACTCCTGGGTCACATCCTGCGTCGCTTTCTTGAATTCCTTGATTCCTTGCCCCAGTCCTTTGGCCAATTCCGGCAGTTTCTTGGCGCCGAACAACACCAATACCACCGCCAAAATCAGGACCAATTCCCAACCACCAATCATTCCTGCTAACATTGCGTTCATAATTCAAATGCTTGGGCAAAACTAAGGCATGCACACAAATTAGTAAAGCCGGAAAATTTTGGCCGCGCAGGCAGCCTACAGAGCGCGGACAGAATGAGGCACGGGGCGATCTCGCGAGGTGAATGTCTGGTTGAGAAATGACCGTGGCGCAAATTTCCAAATCGGTCGAGCGTCGACCGGCCCAACGCGAAGCCGGTTGAAAATCCGCGATGCAGCAGACTCGGAGGCGACGGATTTTCGTATCGACCGCCCTATCGAGTGAAGCTAGAGTGCCGCCGTGATCCCAATCTCCCGGTCCGTTCTTGCCGTGTCATTCTCGTGCTTGTGGACGGCCTCATCGTTGGCCCAAGGTACGGTTTATTTCGCCAATGATCTGAATGGTGTGGACGCGGTTGTTTTTGGCTGCGGTGGCGTGACCAAATTGGCCGGCACGAATTTTTTGGCGCAATTGTATGCGGGGACCAACGCGGATCACCTGGTTGCCGTGGGCGATCCGGTGCCGTTCCAAAAGGGCACGGATGCCGGCTATTTCCCGCCCATCCGGATCGAGTCGATGCGAGCCATTCCCAACACAATCCCGGGAGAGACAGCCTGTTGCCAGGTCCGAGCCTGGGATGCGTTGGCCGGCGACACGTATGAAACTGCCGTAGCGACTTTTGGCAATGTGGGTGAATCGACTATACTTTCGATTGTCACTGGTGGAGCGGGCACGCCTCCGTCGAGCCCGGCATACCTGGAGGGCCTGCAATCGTTTTCTTTGCGGCATCCTCCGGGCGGGGGAGCGGTCCGTTTTACCGGTCGAGTGACGGGACTGATCGACGCGCCGGTTTTCCATATGGACGGCACAACAAAACTGTCGGGCTCCAATTACCTGGCTCAACTCTGTGGCGGACCGTCCCTGAACCGGATGCAGTCGTTAGGAGAATCCGTCCCGTTTCTAACCGGAACCAATGCGGGGTATTTTGACGGCGGCATCCGTGTTCTGACGAATGTGCCTCCGGGTGGCACCGGGTATTTCGTGGTCCGGGCGTGGGACTGCGAGTCCGGCAGCACCTGGGAAGAGGCTGCTGTGCGCGGGATTTCGGATACGCTCAGTCTGCGAGTGGGCAGTCTTGACGATCCCGCTGATCCGCCGGCCTACCGGATGGATTCAAACCGTTCGCTCTGACTGGGGCCGGGCCATTTCTGACTTGTGTCTTATGGTTTGCGAATCAAGTGCCCGACCTGGTGGACGCACCGGTATGGGACGTCGAAGACAACACCCGGCTCGAAGGCGCCGACTATTTGGCGCAGCTTTACGTCACCCTGTATGAAGAGGTCAGGCAACTCGATCCCCCGTACTCGATCCTGGTTGGTCATTGGGAACCAATTGGCGTCCCGGTTCCATTCCAGACGGGAACCGGCGCGGGATACATCGATACCACGAGAACCGACCCAAAACGGGAGATTACGCGCGCTTACTGGCTGATGCCGGATACATTGCCCTGCCAGGTGCGGGTTTGGGAAGCGGCAAAGGGTTCGTCGTATGAGGAGGCTTACGAAAATGCGGGACTAATCGGCGAGTCCGACATCTTCGAGCTACAGCCCAGGAAGGTCTATTCCCCGCCCTTGCCATTGGATTATTTGGTTGGTCTGAAATCGTTTCATCTCAGGCACGCCCCGATTACCGTGATTCTTGCCAACAGCCTGTCAAACGCGCTCGACGCGCCGGTCTTCGAGGTCGATGGGACTACCCGGCTGGCGGGAACGAATTACCTGGCTCAACTCTATTCCGGTCCAACCCCGGCCAACCTGGTGCCCACAGGTCCGCCGGTTACGTTCCAAACCGCGAATGGGGCAGGGTATTTCCCGCCACTGGGTGCAGACCGGATGCGCCTGGTCGAGGGCATCTCTCCAGCAGACGTCGCATATTGCCAGGTGCGGGTTTGGCGGGGCGCCGCTGGTGGCACCTGGGAACAAGCGCGCACCAACAGCCAGGCAGTGGGCGTCTCGGACCTCTGCCAACTGCAGGCCGGCAACGCTGTGCCATATTATTTGAAAGGACTGAAATCATTCGCGTTGGGTCGGGTCGCATCCATTGGGGGAATCGAGGTCTCCTTGGCCTGCTGGTTGCGATCGCCGGTCCTGGAAGGCGCAAATCGATTTCGGATTCCCATGTTGGGATTGGGCACTGAAACATTTGACATTCAGGTGTCCGAGGACTTGGAGCATTGGACGACTCTGACGCAAGCGACCAATGCCTTCGGCTTTATTCGCTTTGACGATCCCGAGGCGCAACAGCGTCCCTGGCGTTTCTATCGGACGCTGTTTAGGTATTGATCTGAAATCAAACATAATTACTCAGCCTGCGTACTCCACATTTTTGGAGCGCGGATGCCCTCGTCCGCGCGTGGAGCGTGCGGAGCGTGGGGCGTAGGACATAGGAGCGTGAATGCGTTCATCCGCGCGTGGCGTGCCGAAGAAAGACGTCGTCGCCGCTTTGCCCTTTCCCGTCCTCCGTCCTCCGTCTTCTGTCCTCTGTCAATTTGCCCTTAGCTCTTCCCCCTTTGCCCTTCCCGTCCTCCGTCCTCCGTCCTTTTTCCCTTTGCCCTTACCTCTTACCCCTTTGCTCTTACCTCTTACCCCTTTGCCCTTACCTCTTACCCCTTTGCTCTTACGCCCCCACGCTCCCCACGCTCTTCCGAATTCAAGTCTCGACAAAAGGCGAGGTGGAGACAGACATTTAGCGCATGGCACGTATCGTTCTCGAGAATGTATCCAAGACCTATGAAAGGCATCGAGGCGAGCCGATCTGTGCCCTAAATGCGGTTAACCTGACCGTTGAAGACAAGGAACTGATGGTTTTGGTAGGACCGTCAGGCAGCGGCAAGACGACCACCTTGAGGCTGATTGCCGGGCTCGAAACACCAACGGCGGGGACGATTGCCATGAACGGCGCGGTAATCAATCAACTGGCTCCCAAGGACCGCGACCTGGCCATGGTGTTTCAGAATCAGGCGCTATATCCCCACCTGACTGTCTATGAGAACATGGCGCTGGGGTTGCGACTGCGAAAGGTTGCCAGGACTGAGATTTCCAAACGCCTCAAGGCGGCGGTGGAGATGCTCGAGCTCACGGGTCTTCTGGACCGATACCCCCGGCAACTCTCGGGCGGCCAGCGGCAGCGCGTCGCCGTAGGCAGAGCCGTCGTTCGGCAGCCCCAGGCATTCCTGTTTGACGAACCGTTGTCCAACCTGGACGGCCCCATGCGGATGCAGTTGCGGTGCGAGATCACGCGGCTGCATGATCGACTCGTGGCGACGACGATCTACGTGACTCATGACCAAATTGAGGCCATGACGATGGGCCATCGGATCGCGGTGATAAAGGACGGGCGAATCCAGCAGGTCGCTGATCCGCTGACCTTGTATCAGCAACCCGCCAACCTGTTCGTTGCCGGGTTTATCGGTTTGCCCCCCATGAACTTTGTCCATGGGCGCCTCGAACGGACGCAAGGAGAGCTGTATTTCCGTGAGGCGTCCCAGGGGCCCATTCAATTCCGGCTGCTCCCCGAGCAATCCGTTCAACTGGCGGACCGCGCCGGGAAACCGATCATCCTCGGGCTCCGTCCGGAGGGCATCGCCTGCATGAATGACATTCAACCGAGCCCGTCAAGCCGCGGGATGGATGCGCGTCCCGAAGGGGAATACGCTTCCCAAGGCGTCCATGATAACTCGTTCGCTCCGGCGATGGATGCCTGGCTGGACCGGGCGGAATTGCTGGGGGCGGAAACGCATTATTACCTGCGGATCGGTCTTCACTCGTGTGTGGCCAGAGTCGCTTGTGGGAAGCGCTCGAGTCCGGGCCGGACTATTTGCGTCCGGTTAAACCTGGCGAAGGCGCACTTCTTCGATCCGGCGACCACCATGGCGATCAGCAGGCTTGCACCGGCAACATCAACGTCCTAAAAACAGCGGCACTGTTGCCGCCGCAACCCGGCGAAGGCCCGGGCAAAGCCGCGGGCAAAGAACCGAAGCACAAACTGAAACAGAAAAGCGATTATGGAAATTCGGGCCGAAAACAATCAGATCGAAACCCTCCGCACCTTGCCGGGCGACGATGTGCGCCAGATCATGTGGCGTTTTGCCCATCGGTATGATTTGGCGATGCTGGTGCAATCCGTGCGGGCGGTGGCGCGCGGCCCGGTAGCCCGGTTGGTTGCCAGCGGGGCGCGGAACTCGCACGAATGGACGGAGCAAAAGGCGCAATTACTTCCGGTATTCGATGAATCGGGCATTACCGCGGTTTTCATGGACCCGTCCGAGGGCGGATTCATCGAGGGGCCGAAGAACCTGGCGCTGGCCCTGGTGGCGTTCGAGTTGTCGTGGGTGGACGCAGGCGCCTCAACGTGCAGTTTGGCCGGCAACCTTGCCTTGTCGCCCATCCATGAACGCGGCACCCCGGCCCAGCGCGAGTATTACATGAGCCGGTGCGTTCCGGCGAAACCGGGCGAGAATCGCCAACCGTGGCGCGGCGCCTTTGCCCTGACTGAACCGCTGCCGTTTGTCGGGGTTGAAACCGGCATGCTCAGCGGCAAGGTGCAAATCGCGGAATGGGAGGAAGGCCGTGAGCCGGTTCTCCAAGTCGAGAAGCGCGGGCGTTTCATAACCAACATGGGGTTTGCCAATTTCGTGACCGCGGCGGTGGACTCGTCCGATCCTCGGATCAAGGGCAGTTGCATGGTGATTCTCGAACAGAACGACCCAGGCGTTTTTGATCGCGGAACCCCGACGCGCAAACTGGTGCATCAATTGTCCTCGACCCGCGACCCGGTTTTCAACCTGCGCGTGCCCGCCCATCGGATTATCGGCGGATATACCATCAAGGATGGCGTCGTTATCCCCAATTACTCGCATGGCGAGATCATCGAGGCCGTCTTCCGGCGAACGCGCGTGACGGTCGGCCTGATGACCGCCGCCAAGCTCCTCTCGGCGGTCGAACCGGTGATCCTCTACGCCCGGCGGCGGTTCCGGGGCGGCGAGGGTGGACCAGGTTCGCCGCGCTACGAACTGGGACTGCAACAAAAGGAAGACGTGCTGCATCGGTTGGTTGACATCTGGGCGACCGGCGAAGCGAGCGCGTCGCTCGGTTTCGCCGCCGCGCGGTTATTCGATGAACTCGATCCGCTCGAGAAACAAAAGGACCAAATCCTGGCCGAAAAAAAACTCGCCGGCCGGGCCGCTTTAAAGGAATTGACACGGAAACAGCAGGAAGCAATCGAGCTGCTCACACTTTCGGCCAAGGAAGAGGAATCCGCGCGCACGACAGCAAACGCCGGGAAGCCCATTGCAGGCAATGAATCGGGTGAACAATCTCAAGGCGCATCCCCGGCCAGTCGCGAGCGCCAACCCGGCCTTTCGGAACAGGAGACACAACGGCTCGCCACGTTGCGGAACGATGCCCTCGTGCAATTCACCCTCCGTGACGCCCAGGCAAACGTGCTTTGTCCCGCCTGCAAACTTTGGAACACCGGCCATGGCGCCAACATGATGCGCGAAGCCGTCAGCCTCATGGGCGGCTATGGCATCACCGAGGATTGCCCCGGTTTTCTCGGACAGAAATGGATGGATGCCCAGCTCGAAGCCACTTACGAGGGGCCGGAGGCGGTCCAGCGTTTGCAGCTTTCCATCACCATGACCAACGAATTGTTCCTGGCCCAATTCCGGCTCTGGACCGACGCGTTGCGCCGGTTGGCGTCCGAACGGCCCGGCACCGGCGCCTGCACCCTCGCCACGGCCATGCACCTCTGGCTCTGGACACTGAACCACGTCCAGAAAACTGCCGACGCCGACGGTGCCAAGCTCTATCACAAGACACGCCAGGGCGTGACGTTTGCGCTGGCTGATGCCCTTTGCTGGTTGCTGGCGGCGCGGCAGTTCATCCTGGACACGGTCGAGTTGGCAACGCAGAGCGCGGCAAACCCCGGGCTGTCCGAGGGCCTGGCCGGCACGGTAGCCTTTTTCACCGACCTTTGCCATGTCCAATGCGCGCGCGCGTCCGGCGAGGTGGGCCGCATTTGCGCCGAATTGGTCTTCGGTTACAACCGGCACCCGGCGTGGGACGATGCGAATGCGGGGAACTGCTATTCCGCTTACGAGCTCGAATCGCTCGAAGGCATTATCCCCGGTATCGACAGCTCGGCTCGAGCTTGTTCGGACGTGTCTGAGGTTGATCAAACGCACCCGCTCAAGGCCGGCCCATGCGCGAAGTTCAATGGACTCGAGACCTTCGTGAGCCTGCGCGCCAGGCTCGATGCCTGCCTGACCGGCAGCCGCCTGGCCAAAGACCGCGCTGCCGAGGCGCTGGCCAAAGTCATGACCCGCGAGGCGCTGGATTACCCGGTTTGAGTTCGGATCGGGCGGTAAAGATGCCAATGCAACCCGCTGACAGGATGCCTCTCCTACGTGATTATGGATGATAATTCAGGCACCTCCGCCCAGCCGGCCTCGGGCGCCGAGGTCGAACGCCAGCGCATGGACGTGGACATCGTCTGCGTCGGTTTCGGCCCGGCAATGGGGGGATTTCTTACCACGCTGTCGAAGCAGATTCTTCAACCGGACGGCACCCCGGCCATCGAAAGCTCCGCGTTGCCCGGCATGCCCCTGCAGGTTCTTTGCTACGAACGCGCCGATGACCTCGGATTCGGCGTATCCGGCGTGGTAACGCGGGCCCGCGCATTGCGCGCCGGCATCCCCGCTTTCGAGACCGCCGGCATACCGATGGCGGCGCCGGTGAGCAAGGAAAAGGTGGTTTATTTGCTGGATCCGATCGGGGCCAGCCGGCGCTCGATGGCGTTGCGGGCCGCCGATAAATTGATTCGCGCATCCAGATGGGTGCTTCCCTTCGAGCACGGCGGCCTCGAACTGCCCTGGACACCCGGCTTTCTCCGCAAGCAGGGTGGCTGGGTCCTTTCGATGGGCCAGTTCATGCAATGGGTTGGCACCCAGGTCCAGGGCACTGGGGCGGCGCAGATTTGGCCGGGCACACCGGTTGCAAGCTTGCTCATCGACGATGACACCGTAGCCGGCGTGCGGTTGCTCGACCAAGGCGTCGATAAGCAGGGCCGCCCGGCGGAGGGTTTCATGCCCGGCATGGACATCCACGCCGCGCTCACGGTGGTGGCTGACGGCCCGGTAGGTCATATTGGCCGGCAACTCGATACACATTTTGGCCTTCCCGACGGCCATTCCCGGCGCGATTGGGCCGTCGGTATGAAGTTCGTGGTGGACTTGCCCGCAGACACATCCCTCCAACCGGGAACCGTGTTGCACACCTTTGGATTCCCAGAACCCGAAATCTTCGGGTTCCTCTATGTGCATCCGGACCGGATAGCCTCGCTCGGCATTTTCGTGCCGTCGTGGTTTGACAGCCCGATGCGAACCGCCTACCGCTATCTCCAGCATTGGATGCTGCATCCTTACCTCCACCGATACCTGCGGGGCGGACGGCTGCGCTCCTGGGGCGCGAAGACTCTCGGTGAATCCGGCCGGCGCGGCGAACCGCACCTCGCCGGCAACGGCTATGCGCGGATTGGCGAAGGCAGCGGCAGTACGAACGTCCTGACCGGTTCGGGCGTTGACGAGGCCTGGGCTACCGGGGTGCAATTGGCTGAAGGCGTGCTGGAGCTGTTGCGAACAAAAAAGACCTTTTTCCAAAGAGAACTTGGAACAAGCATATGTCCAGCGCAGGCGTTCGAGTTGGGTCGATCGCGAGGCCCGCGTCGCGGAAAAGTCCCGGGACGGTTTCCATCATGGGGTGGTCTCAGGAATGCTCGGCATGGCCCTGGCCGGTCTAACCGGCGGACGCGTATCGGTCCATGGCGCGCCATTGTTTCCCCATGAACAAATTCCATCTCTCGACAAATATTACCGGGGCAAAATTT
>JAMCZD010000265.1:13725-21702 GCA_023473405.1 Candidatus Omnitrophota bacterium | reverse complement strand
TCCCTGCAGCCAGTCTGCAATCCATATGTTCATCGGGGTTAAATCGCAGTCGGTCGTTCTGATTACCGGTGCATTCACCGGGATGGTGTTGTGCGCCCAAACCTATTTTCAATTTCACCAAGTCAAGATGGACACCGCGACACTGGCGGTAGTGGGGGTGGCCATGTGCAGCGAGTTGGGGCCGGTTTTGACCGCGCTGATGGTGGCCGGCCGAGTCGGGGCGGCCATGACCGCCGAGTTGGGCACCATGCGGGTCACCGAACAACTCGACGCCCTGCGCACCCTGGCCACTCATCCCATCGATTATTTGGTGGTCCCGCGATTATTGGCGACGATAGTGGCGATGCCGTTGCTCACGACCGAGGCCATCGCGCTGGGCATACTAGCGGCGTATTTGGTGGGGGTGTTCCTGTTGGGGATCGATCCCGCCTATTCCTGGTATAACATGCTCAAATACACGAAAATCAGCGACTTGATCGTCGGGTTGTCGAAGTGCCTGATTTTTGGGGGCATCATTGCCACCGTCGGGTGTTACAAAGGCATGTGTTGCGGCGAGGGCGCCGAGGGGGTGGGGCGCGCCACCACGGAAGCCGTCGTTTACGCCTCCATCTCGATTCTCATCAGCAATTTTTTCCTGACCATGGTCATGAACCGGTTGATTGAGATGCTATGATTGAAGTCACCGACCTGGTAAAGCGTTTCGGCGCCAACCCCGTCCTCGAAGGGGTGAGCTTTCGCGTTGAAACCGGGGAATCGGCGGTCATAATTGGGTGCAGCGGGTGTGGGAAAAGCGTATTGCTGAAGCACCTTATCGGGTTGTTAACTCCAGACGCCGGCCACGTGCGCATTGATGGTGAAGACCTGGTCAGCTTGAACGAGCGGCAATTGCTGCGGGTCCGCCGGAAATTCGGCATGCTGTTTCAAGGAGCCGCCTTGTTCGATTCGATGACCGTGGCTGAGAATGTCGGTTTTGTGCTGGACCGGGATGGCAAATTGTCCGCAACCGAAATTGCCCGTCGCGTGCGGGAAACCCTTGCGATGGTTAACCTGAGCGGGACGGAAGATAAAAGGCCGTCCGAGCTCTCCGGAGGTATGCGCAAACGGGTCGGGTTGGCGAGGGCCATCATCTACCAACCCGAGATCATTCTGTATGACGAACCGACCACCGGTTTGGACCCCATTGTGGCCGACAGCATCGACCACCTCATCATGCGGGTGCGGGAACGATTGAAAGTGACGACGGTGGCGGTAACACACGATATGCGCAGCGCCCAACGCATCGGCCAGCGCATCCTGATGCTTCACTCCGGTCGCATTTACTTTAATGGCACTCCCGAGCAATTGCGGAATTCCAAAGAGCCAATCGTTTACCAATTCGTCAATGGAATCTCTGAAAACCAGGAACACTCATCATGAATTCGGCGCGATTTGAATGGAAAGTGGGACTATTCATCCTAGTTGGGTTGGTGGTGCTGGCCGCCTTGCTGCTGGAGTTTTCCAAGGGTATTACCTGGTTTGCGTCGACCTATTCGTTGCGTTTAATAGCGCAAAACGTGGGCACCATCAGGCCGGACGCAGTCGTTCTAATGGCCGGTGTGCCGGTCGGGAGGGTGGCCCAAACCGATTTAAGTCCCGATGGCCGCTCGGTCACCATCACCGTTGACATCTATGAGAGGTATAATATCCCGACCAATGCGGAGTTCGTGATCGATCAAGCCGGATTCCTCGGCGACGAGTTCATCTCGATCACCCCCAGCCAGAAGCTGGCCCCATTCTTTACCAATAACGCCCAGGTGTATTGCCAGCAACCATTCAACCTCCAGGACGCCGCTCGCACCGCGTCGGTCCTGATGAAACAGTTGGACCACACGGCGCGGATAGTGGATGCGGCGGTGCAACGGGTCGATCGCATCCTGCTGGCCGATACCAGCCTGACCAACATGGTTGCGGCGGTGTCGAATTTCAATCAATTCAGCGCCCGAGCCGGGGCCTTGGTAAGCAATGTCGACCTGTTGATCGTCTCGAATCGGAACTCCGTTCACCTGTCGCTCAGCAATCTCACGGCGTTGTCCGGTGAACTCGTGCAAGTGGGGCGCGACCTGAGCCAGGCATGGCGATCGAATCAGGCGGGAATATCGGGGACGATCAAGCATCTCGAATCAGCCACGGGAAAGGCCAACCAATTGCTAACGGACCTGGAACATGGCCAGGGCCTTGCCGGCAGCCTACTCAAGGACGAGTCCATGCGCCACGACTTCACCCTGCTCGTGAGCAATCTTACTCAGCTCAGCAGCAATTTGAACAGGTTCGGCCTCCTCTATAAACCCAGGCTGCCCAAACCTCCGCCGCCCTGGGAGGGGTTTTACCCCGCCAAAAATCCGTTGGGTTATTGACCTATGGCGCTCTGGGTCCTGCGCATCTCATTCATGATTCTTTGCATTCTGGGCGGGTATGCAATAAGCCAGGTCCGCCCCGATTTGGTCGATGGCGGCTCTCTTCAAGGAATAGCGATCGGATTTGGTCTGGGAGGATTGCTTTTGGCGATTGACGAGATGCTCAAGGGCTTCTCGCTCCGGGCCTTTTCCGCGGCGACCTTTGGCCTGGTTTTGGGTTCCGTGATTGCATGGTTGATCGATCGTTCCCAGCTTTTCATTTATGTGGATGAGTCGACGCGCTGGATCATTCGCCTGGCCATGTTTGTCAGTTTCAGTTATATCGGCATGGTCCTCGCCATGCGCAGCAACAAGGAGGATTTCTACCTGATTATTCCCTTCGTCCGATTCGCCTCGCAAAATAAATCCGAAAACCTGCACCTGTTGGACACCAGCGTGATCGTGGACGGACGGATCGCCGATCTGTTCGAAATGAAGTTCCTGGAAGGGGTGATCGTGGTGCCGCGATTTGTTCTGAAGGAACTACACCAAATCGCCGATTCCCAAGACCCGGCCCGCCGCGCGCGCGGACGGCGGGGGCTCGACACCCTGAGCCGCCTTCAACGCGATTCACACAACGAAGTCAAGATCCACGAATACGATCCAACCTCCGAGACCGTTGTTGATGCCAAACTCGTCCGTCTAGCGCAAATCCTCGGGGCCAGATTATACACCAACGATTATAACCTGGGCCGGATCGCCGAGCTTCAATCGGTGCCCTTTGTCAATCTGAGCGCCATGGCGCAGGCACTGAAACCGGTTCTGTTGCCCGGTGAAATCCTCTCGCTGCGGATCGTGCGGGAAGGCCGCGACAAAGGCCAGGGCATAGGCTATCTGGGCGATGGAACGATGGTCGTTGTCAACCAGGCCCAGTCGTTGGTCGGCCAGCAAGTCAGTGTCCAGGTGTTGAACATGCTGCAGACCGGGGCGGGAGTCATCGTGTTCGCCGATCTAAAACCTGAAGCTGCCGCTCTCTGACACGGCGGACCTGGTTAGCCAATGCCGAACCAAGCCAACAATAGAATGCATGTCCGAACCGGCATGGCTCGGCGTTTTTATTTCAGCGGGGCGTGGACAAACGACATTGCGCGCGCGTCATTGGATGCTTGTCGGTTGGGCGGCGTCTCCCTATGCTCAATCCATTATTGCCATAACCGATATGAAGAAATTCCGATCAAAGAACCGAGGGGCCTCGGGTCACGGTTCTTGTTCTTTTGCGAATGGAGCCGGGCGACGGCACGCCTTTGGTGGTTCCTTGTTAGCGGAGGTCCGCACGTTGACGAAATCCGCCCTTAACCTGATTTCCGGATGGTTGGTCATGGCCGTTGTTATCACCACCTTGACAGGCTGTATCACCACCGTAAGCCGGGTTGGTGAATTGCGATTGGGGATGACGCAGGACGATGTCGTCAAGGTTCTGGGCAAACCCGACAGCGTGAATGCGTCCCCCGGCGTCGAGGTGCTCCATTACAAACTCTATGAATCGCTCAATGACTGGTTCCCCGTCCCTTATTACGTCCAGCTCGAGGACGGGCGGGTGACCGCATATGGTCGGTTGGGCGATTATGGGACGTCTTTGCAGGCGCCTCCGAAGCCATAATTGCATTTCCCCATTTCACATTTCCCCAAAATGATTATCTTTTGCGCGTGCCATCGATCGCGCAGCAGTTGGGCCAATTGCCTGGTTTAAACCAGGTGATCGTGCCGGACCTCTGGCAGCAGCAAGCCGTTGCCGCCTTGAGAAACGGGCAGGACGTCGTGGTGCAAGCCCCAACCGGCGCCGGCAAGACGCTGATATTCGAATTGTGGTCGAACCAGGGCAAGAACCGCAGTCAAGCCATTTACACGGTGCCGACGCGCGCTTTGGCGAACGATAAACTGGCCGAGTGGCGGGCCCGGGGCTGGGACGTTGGGATTGCCACGGGCGACCTGGCCGAGAACCTCGGGGCGCCCATCCTGGTCGCCACGCTCGAGACTCAGAAGAACCGGCTGATCCAAGGCGAAGGCCCGGCGATGCTGGTGGTCGATGAATACCAAATGCTGGGCGATGCCGATCGCGGCCTGAACTATGAATTAGCCCTTGCCCTGGCGCCCCGAAAAACTCAATTGCTGCTGTTGAGCGGCAGCGTCGCGAATCCGCAGGATGTCGTCAAATGGCTCCAACGCCTCGGGCGTAGCGCCGTCCTGGTCCGCAACGAGATTCGGCCCGTCCCGCTCGAAGAGGTTGACGTGGAGCATCTCAGCTACTATCTCCCGAGCCAAATCCGCAATCACTGGCCCCGACTGGTCGCCAAGGCGCTTGCCGAGGACTTGGGCCCCATCCTCATCTTTGCCCCGCGCCGCCAGGCGGCGGAGTCCTTGGCAGCCGAATTGGCCCGTTCCCTGCCAACCCCCAATCCGCTCCAGCTCAGTCCCGAGCAGCGGCAATTAGCGGGGGAACACCTGGCCAAAATACTGAAAGGCCGCATTGCATATCACCACAGCGGACTCAGCTATGGCGCGCGAGCCGGCGTGGTCGAACCGTTGGCCAAGGCGGGACAATTGCGGGTGGTAGTGGCGACGATGGGATTGGCCGCAGGCATCAATTTCTCTCTGCGCAGCGTGGCCTTGGCAGGCGAGTCCTATCGGCGGGATGATCAGGAACAACTGATTCGTCCGGACGAAATACTGCAGATGTTTGGCCGGGCTGGGCGGCGCGGCATCGATGAAACCGGTTTCGCCCTCATCACCTCCAACCAGATTCGAATCCGCGATGGTTACCCGGCGCATTTGTCCCGGAGCGCCATGGTCGATTGGAGTGCCATGCTCGGTTTGATGGCGGTTGCATCCCGGCAAGACCGGAATCCATTCGAGGAAGCCGTGAGGGTCCAAAAACGCCTCTTCTCCTCCAAGCCGATCAACCTCGGCGTCGAGGAATCAATTGAACATCCCGACACCCCCTGCGGTTTGAAAACCGATGCCGAACGGGCCCGGCACGTCCGCAAAAAGGTCCGCCAAATGCTGAACAGCAAGGGCCAATGGGAACCATTCCCCCCACCGATGGAAATACCGTTGGGGGAGGTTTTTATTGCGGCGCAGCCAGGTCCTGAAACCTCGCAAAATCAAAAGGAACCGCCAGACACGAATCCTGCCGCCGGACGGCAGTTCCCGCCCGAATTGCGCTTGCGCTCCGCCCTTTCGGAGCCGGCTGCCGTCGATAAGATCGGACAGGGACAATTGGCTCTCCTGGCCGAGACCGGCGATGGCAAGGTGTATGGACGGATTTTCACCGTGGCCGATCGAATCGCTGGCGACCGCATTGTGCTCGTAAAATGGATTCGCCGCCTGATAAACTGGAACGGAACCCGCGCCACGTTGAGCCTTTGGCACGATAAGATCGCGCCCCTGGTGGAAGACCGGTTGCGGCGAAAAAAAATGACGGTTGCGCGGTTCGAGATGGAACCGCACCGAATCCTGGCCTTGGTGAGCCTGGAGGAAATGACAGTCCGGGTGCCGGTTGATTCGTTGGGTGTGGCCATCTGGAAGCCACTCGAACGCGCAGTCATGCCTGCCGATTGCGCCCGGTGTTCCCTGGTGCAGGTCTGCTGCCAATTATCACCGGCAACCGGCGTCGCCATGCTCTGGCGAAGGCTCGGCCTGGTGGACGCTTCGGGCTCCCCAACCCGCCGAGGCATGATGGTCAGCTTTTTTTCCCAAGGCGACGGACTGGCCATTGCCGCCGCGCTTGAAGACACCAGTTACCCATTGGCCGACCTGGTCTATGACGTGGCGAATTTGGAGGCCAGCTTTCGGTTCTGCGGCGATGAACACCGTTGGGGCGGACGATTGGCCCTCGCTTGCCAGCACGCCTACGGGTTGATCTCCGTGCCCGGTTACCTCGAGGCGGGCGTGCCGCCCAAATACGGCGCCGGCGCCGAACAAGTAGTGGCCGCCGTTCACAAGAATCCATCTGTGCTCTTCCGATCTCTCCAAACATGCATGGGTCAATGAGTTGGTCGGGATCGGCGACATCGACCGGATCATTATCGAGTGGCGGAGCCTGTTGCGCCAGATCGCCAATGCGCCGTCTCTCGAATGGGAACGCTGGACCGCCATGCAGACCTTGGCCAGGACAATTGTGCACGAAACCGAATCACCCACGCTTGCCAACTTGCCCCCGCTCGAGTATTTCCAAACCAGGCGCATCGATCATCGATTGATCCTGCGCCGGTACTAATTTTTGGCAAAACGACACTTGCCAACCGCCAAAATGGACCTTAGTCTCTTAGGCTCTTTTGGGAAATAAAGGCAGCATGAGGGAGCGCGATTGCAGTTAGTCAATTTGGCGCCCCCTGAAAGTACGTTTATTATGGTTAGAATTCGTTTGAAGCGGGTTGGGGCAAAAAACCATCCAGTTTACCGCATCGTCGTGGCCGACAGCCGCAGCCCACGCGACGGTAAATTCATCGAGGAATTGGGCACCTATCAACCCTCGAAACAGGATAACAATTTTGCGTTGGATTTGGACCGGGCTGATTATTGGGTTCGCCAGGGTGCGCAGCCGAGCGAAACAGTGGCAAGTTTCTTGCGGAAGGCAAGGCGCATTCCGGCCTCCTAAAAAGGCCACTCTGGCTTATGCAAGCTTTCTTGGAATACGTTGTCAAAGGCCTCGTCGACCGTCCCGAAGCCGTGCAGATCACTCCCGTGGACCGGAATGGGCTTACGGTTTATGAACTGCGCCTCGATCCTAAAGACGTGGCGAAGGTGATCGGACGCCAAGGCACCACCATCAATGCCATCCGTTCCTTGCTGTTGGTCGGAAGCGCCAAAAAAGGGATGCGTTGCGTCGTCGAGATTGTCGAGTCCCCGCCCAATACCTGAAGGACTTTTGACCGGACGCCGCTGAGGCGAATCCGCCCCGTTTGGGGCGTCGCTCACCATCCGTCGCGCAATCAGCATGAGCATGAAAATCGACGTGCTTACATTGTTTCCCGGCATGTTCGCCGGGCCGTTGGACGACAGTATCGTTCAACGCGCCCGCGAGGCTGCATTGCTCGATCTTCAAATTCATAATTTGCGGGATTATACCCATGACCGCCACAAGACCGTCGATGACCGCCCCTTCGGCGGGGGACCGGGCATGTTACTCAAACCTGAACCCATTTTCGAGGCAGTGGATGATTTGGCCGCCGAGAATACCCGTGTGATCCTGTTGACCCCTGCCGGACGCCAGTTCAACCAGGCCATTGCCCGCGACTTGGCCCGGCAACCCCATCTGCTCATGATCTGCGGCAGCTACGAAGGAGTCGATGAGCGCGTGCGGGAAGCTTTGGCCGATGATGAATTGTCCATTGGCGATTATGTTCTCACCAATGGCGCCCTGCCGGCCATGGTGGTCATCGACGTCGTCACCCGCCTTATCCCGGGAGTCTTGGGCGATGAGTCGAGCGCGCTCGAAGAATCGTTCAGCCAAGACCTGCTCGAATATCCCCACTACACCCGGCCAGTCGAGTTTCGCGGAATGCGCGTGCCCGAAGTCCTGCTCTCCGGAAGTGGGTTCAGGTTT
>JAMCZD010000265.1:0-13715 GCA_023473405.1 Candidatus Omnitrophota bacterium | reverse complement strand
CCGATCTCGCCCTAGAAAGATGATTTATGAGCCAAGCCTTATTTGACAAAATCGAATCCGAGTTCTTTCGGAAGACCCCCCTGGACTTCGCCGTCGGCGATAGCGTTCGTGTCCACACCCGTGTCGTTGAAGGCGACAAGGAACGTATCCAAGTCTTTGCCGGCTTGGTCATAGGCCGGCGCGGTCGCGGGCTTAATTCAACCTTCACCGTCCGTCGAATCAGCTATGGCGAAGGCGTGGAACGGGTGTTTCCCGTGCATTCGCCTCTCGTTGAAAAGGTCGAGGTCGAACGCCGCGGTAAGGTCCGCCGAGCCAAACTTACTTACTTGCGAAAACGCGTGGGCAAGAGCGCCATGGCGGTGAAAGAAAAAGGCATCCGCAGCAGAAAAGCCCACTCCGCTCCCGCTGCCCATGCCAATAGGCAACCGGCCGCTCCTCCCACACCTGCCACACTGCCAGCCACGGCAACGACCGAATCCGCCAAATAATCGGCGGCTCCGCTCCGCGTTTCCGCAAAGGCAAATCCGCCAGATGAAACGCAAAGGCCCCGCAGACTTATTCGAGTTCGAACGGAGCCTCCTTTTGCGTGGCATCTCCTGCATCGCCGGTGTCGATGAAGCCGGACGTGGCCCTTTGGCCGGGCCCGTTCTGGCTGCCGCCGTTGTTTTGCCGGCTGAATGGATCACCGGTAGTTTGCCGGGTGAGTTGCGTGGATTGACCGACTCGAAACAGTTAACCGCCCCCCAGCGCGACGGTTTTTTCGCCGCGCTCACCCACTCCGACCAGGTTCAATATGCACTCGGTTCGAGTGACGTCGAATGCATCGATCAATTCAATATCCTCCAGGGCACTTACCGCGCCATGCGCCAGGCTTTGAGTCAGTTGCGCCCGCCCCCGATGCATGTCCTGGTGGATGGACGGTTCGTGCCCGCCCTCCCGTTCCCGCAAACCCCCCTCGTAAAAGGTGACGCCCGGAGTTACTCGATCGCCGCCGCCAGTGTCCTGGCCAAAGTAACCCGAGACCGCATCATGATCGACTTGGACCGCCGCTATCCGGTTTATGGCTTCGCCGAACACAAAGGCTACGCCACACCGCGCCACCTAGCCGCCTTGGCCCAATTCGGCCCCTGCCCGTGCCACCGCCACAGCTTCGCCCCCATCAAGGCCTCGTTCCGGGATCTCTTCTAAAGTCCAGCCAATGAACCTTTGGGAACGCGTAAGGAACTGGTGCTCCGCCCCACCACAACCAGTCAACCTCAAACGCGGTGTCATGGGCGAAAAGGCGGCGAAAAAGTTCCTGCGCAGCAAAGGCCTGAAATTCCTCACTGCAAACTTCCGTTCGCGCCGAGGCGAGATCGACCTGGTCTTCCGCGACGTCGATTGCCTCGTCTTCGTCGAAGTCAAAACAAGGTCATCGGAAGATTGGACCCGCCCGGCCGCCGCCGTCGACGCCCGAAAACGCCGCCTGCTCTCGCAGACCGCGCTGGATTACCTCAAACTCCTTCGTTTCCCTCCCGCCCGCTTGCGTTTTGATGTCGTCGAAGTGCTGGTTCACGACGATAAGGTCAGCGAGATTCGGCACCTGCCAAATTCCTTCCCTCTATCGGCACCTTACCGCTATGCCTGAGCTGCTTGAAGTGTATCAAAAAAATGGCCTGATCGGGACACAGGACTGATACAGCCCATCGCACTGGACCTCAGTCCAGTCACTATTCCTTGGCGCTGATCGGGGTTGCAGGGCCAAAGATTTTTCATTTTTCCGTTGCGGCACTCTCAGAAATGTGTTCAAATCACGTTGATCCGAATGAATTTAGTTCAGCACTCCATGAATCAGCCGCGTTTTTGGCCGTTCTTGCCAAGGCTTGTCAACGGAGCCGGCGATAGGTCGTGTCCGGGCGGGTGCCGGGGCCGGCTTATCGAGGAGAACGAGTCGTAAGCGCAGCAAGCAACCAAGACCAACCAATATGAAACCTCCAACTCGAAACCTGACAAGGTTGACACTGAGCGCCGTCATCGGCGTTATCCTGGCCATAGGAGCCAATCCCGTATCGGGAGCGCTCCTGGCCCACTTCACGTTTAACGATAACCTCGATGATGAAACGGGCAATCACAACGCCACCTTGCGTGATTCTACCCAAACAGCTCTATTTGAACCCGGCATAACCGGCAACGCAGTCGTGGTGCATGGTGCCGCCACTTCACTCGACCTGGCGAATCCGGGCACTGTCGATTTGGGCTCAAGTTTTACCATCTCTGCCTGGGTAAACTACATGGCGGATGGCGAGCGCTGTGTGGTTTTTAAGGGAACTCCCAGCAGTTGGGGCGCCGGTAACAAGCAGTTCAATGTCTTTGCCGGGGGCACAATGGGGGGCAACGGGTTGTTCATTTACGGTGAAGTGCAAACCGCGGAGGAACGTAGCACCGCTGCCTTTGGGACCAGTTTCCTGGATGACTATGGCCTCCAGGTCAATGATGGTAATTGGCACTTCGTGGCGGTCACCTATGATGCCACGGCGGGAACCAACAGCCCGCACACGACCCTGTGGATGGACGGTATCGCCAAGCACGGGACCGATCCTGGGTCTTATGCGACAGGCGACAATCCATCCTTTGCCGCCGGTGATGCCATCCTCGAACCCGACCCAGCCGGCGCTGTGTTGCGCGTCGGTGGGCGCGAAGCGGGCTCTGGCGATTACACCGCCTTCAGCGGATTGATCGATGAACTGCAAATCTATAACCGGGTGCTCACTACCAATGAAATCCAGACCTTGTTCAATAATCCAGGCGAAACCATTCCGCCGGGAGACATGCCCGAGATCGTCGCCCAACCGAAAGACCAGACCGTCACCATTGGCCCGACGGTAGGCGCTACGGCGAACTTCTCGGTAGTGGGCGATGGCAAACCACCATTGAGTTATCAATGGCAATTCAACGGCACGAACCTGACGGGACAAACAAGCGACGCCCTTGCCCTTTCGGTAACCACCACGGACCAGGCCGGGCCCTACACCGTCGTGGTCAGCACGACCTCGGGTTCGATTACCAGCGCCGTTGCCACCCTGACAGTCAATTTGGATAATGTCCCGCCCACCATTACCTACGCCAGGACGCTCGGCAGCCCGAACCAGGTTACCATCGCCTTTTCCGAGCCAGTGGCGGCCCCGCCTGGCAGCGCCAGTTTTGCCATCGACAACGGCATTACCGTTACCGGCGTAGCCCATGGGGACGCAACCAACACCATAGTGCTCACAACGTCCGCCTTTGCCGTGGGACAGACCAATACATTGACCATTGAAAACGGAGTGAAGGACGTTTACGGAAACGAAATCGCCGCCAACTCACAAAAACAGATCGATCTCCAAGTCGAAGTCCCAATCGGGTTTGGGCTGCCCATCAACGGGTTCCAGGACGACTTCACCGGTGCCACCCGGAATTCGAACTGGGTGCCTGTCCCGGCCGAGAACGATGCTTACGTCCAAGCCAATGGGGTGCTCAACATCACCACCCTGGCCGGGAATCCCAATCACCTGCTGTATGAAGCGACGGGTTACAGCTCCGAAGCCCAGGAAGTGCTGTTGCGAATGCGGTTCCGAACCCTCGCGGAACCGGCGGCCAATGCTATTGTTGGCGCGGCTGTCGGCGCCAATCCTGATGACACGCATCCCGGCGCGGGCATCAATTTCCTCCTGAGTAATACCTACGCGCCCACCACCGGCATGCACGCCCAAATGCTCAATGACTACATCGCCTGGGGCCCGGTCGTTCCGAACTTCGTTCCCCAAGCCAATACCTGGTACTGGTTGCGCTTGCGCCAAACCAGTACCAACACCGCCGCTGGACCCAATATCTTTGCCAAGGCCTGGCTGGCCGATGGGACCCAGCCCGAACCGGCCGATTGGCAGATAAACTGGGCACAAGCCGGTCGGGCGGGATTTGCCGGCATCAAGGGCCCCAGTGACAATGGCGAGACCGATGTGGATGTGGATTATATCCTGATCATGGCGGCGGGCTTGCCGAGCATTCAGATGGCGCCCAGTGCCTTCTCCCTAGTCCCGCCCAGCACGTTGGTGATCACCCAGCAACCGCAGGACGTTTCCACGCCGGAGCAGACTATGGCGGTGTTCACCGTCAGCGCCGCGGGCCAGAACCTGACCTATCAGTGGCAAATGGCGCCTTCGGGGTCAGCCAATTTTGCCAATATTGCGGGTGCCAACTCATCCAGTTACCAGACGCCCACGTTGACGCTATCGGACAATGGCAACAAGTATCGCTGCGTCGTAGGCGCCCTCCTGGTTCCCACTCAAAACAGCGACGCAGCAACTCTGACCGTCACCGCGGACAACACTCCTCCCACCTTGGTTTCTGCCAAGACCCTGGGGAATCCAAACCAGGTCACCGTGGTCTTTTCCGAGCCAGTCCAGGATGCCGTTGCCGCCAACTTCACCATCGATAATGACGTTACGGTCACCGGCGTTTCGCGGAACGGAGATACCAACACGATCCTGGTGGCAACATCCGCGCTCACCGCCGACAAGAAATACACCCTCACGGCTAACGGCGTGAAAGACCGGTCCGGAAATGCCATTGCGGCTGATTCACAGATCGCCATCGATACCTTCGTCGAGGTGCCCTTGGACTTCGGCCAAACGGTGAATGGCTTCCAGGACGACTTCGCCGGCGCCACGCGGAATCCAAACTGGGTGGCAGTTCCCGCCGATAACGACATGTCATGGGTCCAGGCCAACGGTGTGCTTACCATTACAAACATGCTCCTGAATCCCAACCACTTGCTTTACAGTGCGTCGGGCTATAGCGACAACGCCCAGGAGGTCCTGGTGCGGATTCGGTTCAAGACCCTCGCTGTTTCTGGCGCCAACGCCATCGTCGGCCCAGCCGTGGCATGCGATCCGGTTGCCCCCAGCACCGGCTTCCCGGGGGACGGTATCAATATGCTTCTCCTCAACACCTTCCCCGGTGGCATCGAGGGGCCGCATATCCAATTCCTGGATGATCACTTGGCTTGGGGCCCGGCCATCACTGGCTTCGTCGCCGAGTTCAATACCTGGTATTGGATGCGCCTCCTTCAAACCACCAACGTTTCGGGCGGCGCAGCCAACATCTTCGGCAAGGCCTGGAAAGCGGATGGCAGTGAGCCTGAACCTGCCGATTGGCAGGCGACCTGGAACCGAGACGGACGCGCGGGACTGGCCGGTATCAAGGGCCCCAGCGAAAACGCGGACACCGAGGCTGATGTGGACTATATCCTGATCAAGGCCGCCGGATTGCCCAATATCAAAGTCGCCTCGAGCTCGTTTGCCCTCATTGGGCCGCCTCCTCCGCCGCCCGCGATTGTGCAGGGCGCGTCGGACAACTACATCGCATTTGAAACGGACACCAAGGTCACGCTCAGGAACGCGCCATTGACCCTCTGGGCGGTCACAAATGACACCCCGGCAAGCGGCGGTTCCGCCCTCTACGCCACGGGCGACAACCAGACGGCCAACTCTTCGAGCTTCGCCCTTTATTACCTCAAGTTTGCCAAGCCGGGCACCTACGCAGTATATTATAGTTGGCGGGCCGACCAGAGGATAACCGACTCGAATAACAGCGGCGGAAATAGCTTCCGGCTCCCCATTGGTTTCGGAGACCTCCCGAATGATGCCAACAGCACCAACTTCAACGTGTCGGCCTCCAACCTCATTGTGCCTGCCTCCAATGTGTATACGATGACCCATGATACCAACCTTTTCACCGTTACCCAGGCGCAGGTGGATGCCGGCCAACCGCTGATCTTCAAGATCGGTACCCGCGAGTTGGGCCTGTTCCTTGATCGGTTTGTGCTCAGCACCGACACTGAACTGACCGAGGCGCAATTCAATGCGCTGCCGAACTCGGGCGCCCCCTCGACTGCTCACCTGGACATCGCGCTCCAGGGCAACAACGTCGTTATCTCGTGGACCGGCACCGGCACTCTCCAATCAGCAGACCAGGTTACCGGGCCTTGGTCTGACGTTGACGGGGCCACGAGCCCGATGACTATTACCCCATCTGGAAACAGCCGGTTCTATCGCTTGCGGCAATAATACGGTAAAGCAAACAACGGCGCATTTTCTCCTTGTGCGCCGGGCGACCGGGAGCCTCTTCACTCCCGGTCGCTATGGCTCGGAAAGACCAAAGCCGAGCGTCAGGAGTAAATATGTGGAAGGTATCATGAATCTGAAACGAGTATGGAGTCCCCGGCTCATGAAAACGGGCATGCCGGGAATAGCGTTTACCTTGATCGAGTTGTTGGTGGTGATCGCCATCATCGCCATCCTGGCCAGCATGCTCTTGCCTGCCTTGTCAAAATCGAAAACCAAGGCCCAAGGCATCATGTGCATGAGCAATGAGAAGCAGTTAATGCTGGCCTGGCATATGTACGCCGATGATTACAACGGTATCTATGTCCCCAACGAAGCCATGGCTCCTGGTGGTTGGGTCCATGGCTGGCTGGACTTTGATCCTTACAACCCGGATAATACGAACCTCGCGAACCTCACAGACCCCAAGTTGGCCAAGCTGGCCCCCTACACCAAATCGCCCGCCATTTATAAATGCCCGGCCGACCGGAGTGTAGTAAAGAAGAGCGGCCAGGTCATCCCGCGTATTCGGAGCATATCTATGAGCCAGGCGGTCGGGCCGGACCTGGACGGCGGCATATCGAGGTGCGATGGCTGGCTTCCCAAAGAGACCTACTGGGTCTTTACCAAAGACGACGAGGCCAACATTCATGGTCTTTCGAAGTTATGGGTCCTGGTGGATGAGCACCCGGACAGCATCAGTGATGCGGCCTTTGGCGTGCAAATAGCCACCTCGTTGCGCAGCACCATGATGGTCGACTGGCCTGCATCCTTCCACAATGGCGCTTGCGGCTTTGGCTTCGCCGATGGTCACGCCGAGATTCATAAATGGCTCGATCCCCGCACCAAGCCGGCGCCCAAGTATGTAGGCAATTCTTGGTTGTTTCCCGTTGCCCAGCCGAACAATGTGGACATCATGTGGATGTCCGAGCGCACCTCGTCGCACCGGTAGCGGATGAGCTGGCGCCGATTGCCAGGCTTCAATTGACGATGACAGTGCGTTGGTTTGAACTTCACCTGAATACCCCAATTGTCTTTCCATGAACTCCAAGGTCCGCGCTCAACTTCACGATGCGCTCGCATGCCCGTGTCTATTGGTTGGATTTCTGTCCCTATTGGTTTTACTGGCACCTGACGCCTTGGCCGCGCCCGCTATCTCGCCGGGATTGACCAAGCCGCTCCCGATCACCGTGGCCGAGCTTGCGCAAAAAGAGGTCCGGGGAGTATCGGTGTTCGAGGTGTCGGACTATGTGTTTGGCAATTACCGGGGCGACTTTCCCAGCCCGCCCCATGCCGATCTGAATCCAAAAAAGGCGTTTATCATTGTCTGGCAGAAGTTCCCTTACCGCTTCGTTTTCTGCCACGAAGGCAGTTATTGTCCCTGGTTCGAGCTCCCTTCCGGCGCCGGTGTCTGTTACCAGTTCTTCGAAGGGAACGATGGTTGGGCGGAGCTGTTCAATAACTGGGGACGATTGGAACGTAATTCTTTCGTCAATATTATCGAGGCCGGCCCGGATCGGGTTTGGGTCCGCTGGACTTACTTCGGCGTAAACATGGAGGCCGGCGAACCCGCTTATCATGCAACCGAGGATTTCTGGGCCTACCCAAACGGCCTTGTCCTGCGGCGCCAAACTTACGAGTCTCTCCGTCCCAAAGACCATCATGGCTACGCCCGCGAACCTATCGAACTCATCGGATTGTGCCCCGCCGGCAAACTATGGTCCGATGTCCTTCTCCGCGAGGGCGAGTCGGGCGAGCGGCACGCCCTGGCTGTGCTGGATGCCTTTTCGGATAAGCGCTACGACATCTTTTGGAAACCCAAGCCCGGCACGCTTTGGGACTCTACCCACCGTAAGAGCGGTTGCGAGTGGCGAATGCTTGACGATTCACCCGGTGTCGTCATGGCCATCCCCATGGCTGACGGAACTCCTTTCTGCGCCTTTGGTGATGCCTCGGGTTACCGCCATGACTACACCCGGCTCAAAGACCATACCTTCGTCGCCGAAGTCTGGGGCTCGAGTTGCTGGGACCATTGGCCGATCGGTTGGTTGAATAGCCAGGGACACCCCGTTGACAAAGATTCGCTGAGACTTTATCCGAATCATTTCTCACCATTGGGCATGGATTTCTTCGCGCTCCCCAATGAAGAGGTGGCTCGAGGCAATTTCTACTCGCTCTACGGCGTGGCCGGCGATGACCTCGAAGCGCCCCGCAAAGCCGTCCGGCAATGGCTCGAGAAAGGTGAAGCCGCCATGGCCGACCCGGCTTGCGGCGCGGACCTGCCCGTAGTTTATGCCCCGCGCCTGATTCAGAAACAGCCGCAAGGCGCGGTCCTTAAGTCGGGTCAGACCGCCCGGTTCAGCGTCATTGCCACACGTGGATTGTCTCCGCGCTTTCAGTGGCAGAGAGCGAAGCCGGGCGCAGCCGAGTTTGAAGACTTAGCCGGCGCTGATGCTGGCGAATACGCGACTGGCGCATTGTCCGCTGAAGACAACGGCGCCCGGTATCGGTGTCTCCTTACCATCCCGGGAACCACTGTAACCAGCAGCGTGGCAACCGTAACCGTGGATGCTGTTCCGCCCCGCATTATTTCGGTGCGAACCCTGGGAAAAGCCAACCGGGTCACGGTAGTATTTTCCGAGCCGATTGCGTTGCCGGTGGAGCCATCGGACTTCGCCATTGACAATGGCGTGACGGTTACCGGGATATCCGCGGGCGCCAGGCCTGGTCAGCTCGAGTTGGCTAGCACACCGATTCGCCCGGAGCACACCTACACGCTGACCGCACACGGGATTCTCGATCGCGTAGGAAATGAGATACTTCCCAACAGCTCGAGCCGAATCGATTTGACGGTCGAACTGCCCGCCGAGCTCGGGCAAACGGTAAACGGTTTCCAGGATGACTTCGACAGCGAAACTATCGACGCGCATTGGAAAGCCGTGCCCGCATCACCGCTTTCATATGCTCAGACCAACGGGGCGCTCTGCGTAAGTGTCAAGGACAACGACCCCAATCACTTGCTTTACGTCAATCCCGACTACCTGGCTTCGGACCAGGAAGTGCTGGCACGCGTTCGAGTAACGGCGTTCGAGAGCGGAGCCAGTGCGCGCGCGGGCGTAGCTCTGTGCGTCCATCCGCAGACGAGCCTGGGGATTAATCTGGCTTTTCGCGATTTTAACGGGCGGCAGTTCAAGTTGCTCGATGACCACCGTGCCTGGGTACCGCCCGACCCGGCTACTGGCTTGGCGCTCGAGTTTGCCGATCGTACCTGGTATTGGCTGCGATTGGCCGAGACCAGGATGGCTGGCACGGATAATATGAGGGTTCGCGCCAAGGCCTGGCTTGCCGACGGTTCGACTGCGGAACCAAAGAACTGGTCATTGGACTGGTCGTGTCCGGCTCGCCCCGGTTTCGCCGGCATATTGGGTTCAAGCGACGGGGCGATTGCCAATTTCGAGGTCGATTACATCCTAATCAAGGCCGCCGGCTTGCCCCTTATTCGGGTTACGCCTGGTGCATTTAACCTGAGCGACAATAGGGGCAATCGCTCTTTCGTTGCCCAACATCGCTAAACACGAAAAAGCGGTTTCTAAGAAAGTAAACCCACAACGAAAACCTGCGAACCCGCCCATACTCTATGCAAATGAAATGCTTGACTCGCACCATTCTTCATAAACCTGCTGTGTCGCCGATTTCCAAATCGGCGGAGATGCGCCGCCATCGAACGTCAAGCGGATTTAGAAACCCGCGACACCGCACAGGGCAACAAATTCGAATCGTTCGACGGCATTTACTGAGTTCTATTCTTCTCTTTTTGGCAATGGCGCTCGGTCCAGCGGTCGCCCACGGCCAATTGGTTCCCAGCGATTTCGGCCAGACAGCAAACGGGTTCCAGGACGACTTCAGCGGTCCTGTCCGTAACCCAAGCTGGGTGGCTTCTCCACGCTTCAATGATGCCTACCTCCAGACGAACGGCATTCTCCGGGTCAATGTGAAGGGTGGAGACCCGAATCACCTGCTCTTCGCCGCGCCCGGATACAATCCCACCCAGCAGGAAGTCCTGGCCCGCATCCGAATCAATGAGTTTGGCGTCGGCAGTTTTTCACGAGCCGGCATCGCCGTGGGAGTCGATCCGGACTCAAGCCAGGGCATCAATCTCATGTTCGTGGATTTTGAACCGGGCAACATTTATTCGGGCGGTCTCTCCGGGCGGCAGCTCAAGATGCTCAATGACGTCCGTTCCTGGGGGCCTCCCGGATTCTCGTTGCGGTGGAAGACCAAGGCCTGGTACTGGTTGCGCCTCCGGCAGATGGAAATTGCGCCCGGCACCTCGAGGATTCAAAGCAAGGCATGGCCCGCCGATGGCACGGTCCCGGAGCCCGGCGACTGGGCCTCGAGCTGGAACCAGGAGACGCGGTCCGGGTTTGCCGGGATATTGGCCGGCTCGGGCAATGTCGCCAACTTCGACGTTGATTACCTTCTCATCAGGGCGGACGGTCTGCCCGAGATCAAAATCGGACCTCGGCTTCTCCTGCTGCAAGAGCCTGAGGACCAGGTAGTCGGTCCTGGCCAGACAATTACCTTTGGCGTTGCCGCCGCTGGTTCATCAGAACGGACTTACCAATGGCAAATCGCCAAGGCTGGCTCCAATGAATTTACGGATATTGCGGACGCCGCCGGCGCGAACTACAGCTCGAGCCCGATCGCCGCAACAGATAACGGGGTGAAGTATCGGTGCGTGATTTCCTTCGCCGGTAACCGCGTGACTACTCGATCCGCAACCTTAACCGTCGATAGCACCCCACCTACGCTGGTATCAGCGAGAACCATCGGGAATCCTCATCGGATCACCGTGGTCTTCTCCGAGCCGGTCGCCAGGGCCGCCATCGGCAACTTCAGCGTCGATAACGATGTTCAGGTGACTAGAGTAGCACCCGGAGATCGCCCATACACTCTCGAATTAACCACTAGTTCCCTCACTGTCGACAAGAGTTATACCTTGATTGTCAATGGCGTCCGGGACAGCGTCGGCAATGAGATAATTCCTGATTCGCGTCTTGCCGTTGACCTTTCCGTCGAGGTCCCGCTCGATTACGGCAAGATCGTAAACGGTTTTCAGGATGACTTCAGCTCGACTGAGCGAAATCCCTCCTGGATGGCATCTCCGGACAACAGCGATGGTTTCGCGCAAGCCAATGGAGTATTGAAAGTGACCGCCAAAGGCTCGCCCCTGAGCCATTTGCTGTACCGCGCGGGCGATTGCGATCCCATCGAGCAGGAGGTCCTCGCGCGGATCAGGATCACGTCCTTTACCAGCCATCCACTGGCACGCGCCGGCGTCGGCGTTGGGATTAGTCCGGATACTTCCGAGGGGGTTGATTTATCGTTCCGCGCCGGAGACCAGGCCGGAGTTTTTGGCCGGCAAATCAGCCTGGTTGACGACCGGCTGGCTTGGGGCCCGCCGGTGTTGGACCTGGATTGGCAAAACCAGACCTGGTACTGGTTGCGCCTGCGGCAAGCCAAGAGTCACGGTGGTAATCAGCCCAAGGTTTATTCCAAGTTCTGGCCCGCCGATGGCACCGTGCCGGAGCCGGCTGAGTGGCAATTCGATTGGCAACCGGACCATCGGGCCGGCTGCGCAGGCATACTTGGCCCCAACCCGTCTGCGCCCTCGAGCTTTGAAGTGGATTATATCCTGATTAAATCCAAAGGTTTACCCGAGATCACCGTGTCCCCCGAAGCCTTCACCCTGGTGCCGCCTAAACCTTGACTCGAATACAATGCCCAATGATTCGCACGCTCCCGACGAACCGCGCTCCGAAATGGCAGCCGTAGAAATAACCGCAATGTTCTAAACTCCAAACCGATCGCTCATTATGAACCAATCCATTACCCGTCGCAATTTCCTGCAAACCGGCCTGGTGGGCAGTGCCGGAATCGCCTTGTTCTGGCCAGCCCTTCGAGGAAAGGGCGAAGCGGGCGCTCCCGCGGAAGGCATCTGTGTGACTCTGTGTAATCATTGGAGCTACATCGGCATCGGCTGGCAATTGGGCATCGAGTCCAATGTCCTGTCGGTCACCGACGGTATGGAGATGGCCGATCGACCGCCCTTTGTGAAGACCTGCATCAACCTGGATGCCCGCGCCTACGAGTTTATGGCGGAGAAGTTTCCGGAGGTTGCCGCCCGCCTGAATAAATACCTCGCTGCCGGCAAAGTAGAGCTGATCGGTGGCACTTATGTGCAGCCAATGGGAACTACATTCGGCGGCGAATCCAATATCCGACAGGTCGTCTACGGCAGGGAAACAATCCGGAAGGCACTCGGCTACGAAATGGTCACTTTCCTCGAAGAAGAGGAATTCACGCATCCCCAACTCCCCCAGATTCTCGTCGGAGCCGGTTTCAAATACGCCAGCCTGGCTCAGTGCGACACTTGGGGCCGGGCGGGGATACCGGTTATCGAGCTCAACTGTTTGAATTGGAAAGGCAAGGACGGCACAACGATACCCAGCACGCCCAAAAACTCGCTCTTCGGATGGTCTCCCGACCCGAACCAGTTATCTGGCTCGCCCGCCTTTGCCAAACTTAAATCCCTGGGCAAACCGCTGGTATTCACCTGGGCCGAGTTTGGCTGGGAATCGCCCGAGTCGCCCTCCTACTTGTCCGCTCCGGAAGGCTACAAGCGGCTGGCGGAAAAAGCCCCGGTGGAATATGTCACGCTCAAGGAATACATGGACAAGTACGGTGCAAATCCCAGGGAGACGGTCTACCTCAACATGGACTCGTGGCATAAGTCATTGACTTGGGGAATTGGCGGCGACCAGTTGCGCATCTACGATAGGCAGGTCGAGAGCCTCTTGCTGGCAGCCGAACGGTTCGATGCCTTGGCCTCGACCCTCGGTGCCAGACCAAGACCTGCCCTGTTGGAAAAGGCCTGGAAGAACCTGTTGGCTTCCCAAAGCCATGACGTCGGCTTGTGCGAGTATTCCCGATGGCAGGGAGACCGTATGGCTCCAGTCGATCGGGTCGAGGACCTCCACAACTTCACCTGGGGCGCCCTTGGCTATAATCACCTGGACGCCGCCCGGAAACAAGGCCAGGAAATCCTGGATGCTTCCGTGGCCCATATCGCCAAACAAATCAATTCTCAAGACGATAAACAAGGCCGGCAAACGGTCACCGTATTCAATCCGTGCGGATGGGATCGTTCCGACGTCGTCTTGACTGGACGCATCTATCCTATCCAGGAAAAGGCCAAAGGTATTGTGGTTCGCGATGCCAGCGGACGAGTCGTCCCCTCGCAAATCATCAAACGCGACGAGGACCACGACGGCAACCTGGTGGTGGCAAATGTCGCCTTTGTGGCCTCGAACGTTCCCAGCGTCGGCTATGACACTTACTACCTGGACATGACGACCGAAACCGCCCCGATTAAAACGACCGATCTCCGGATCGATAAGTCCAGGCTCGAGCTCGAGAATGAATTCCTGATAGTGAAGCTCGACGAATCCAATGGCGCCATCAGCAGCCTCGTGGACAAGCGCACGGGCAGGGAAATGCTCAAGCCAAACGAAGGCGCCTTTCCCATTTTCAAAG
>JAMCZD010000319.1 GCA_023473405.1 Candidatus Omnitrophota bacterium | reverse complement strand
TTGAGACCAATCCGCCACGATTCCCGGCCGAGGCCGCTCGGTTGTCGTGTTCGCCGATTTGCCCGGGAATACCACGCAACCGCTTAAACGTCCGGAAGCATTTAACGAATGCAGGCGGCCATATCCCGGTGCTCCGGCCCAATCAATAATCGGAATTTGCTTATTCGCCACGGTTCGAATGATACCGGTCTGAAGACCAACAGCGCAACCAAACCTTCCCGGGACCCCTGAATTTCTAAATCCCCCTGGGTCCCTTTCCCACAAGCTCGATCCAAGTCCGATGGGAGAGCTGGTCTGAGGCCCGCCTCGCTTGTTTTTCAATCTCTTCTTCCTTGGTGCCTTTCTTGTGTTTAGTGTGTTTAGTGGGCTCGATCATCATGCCTTCGTTCCTTTCGCGGCCTTCGCGAGACTCAAATTCTTTGTGGGTGAACGCGCAAATTCGGGCTAGACGCGTTGGGAGTTGAGACCGTACTATCCGCGCGCAGCAGAAGGAATCAAGAACAGGTCGGAGAGAAAGCATTTGGCTCCTTCTCGAAGACCCACGAGTGCTTATGCTTGAACGTCAAAAAGATATTGCGCGGGCGTATGTTGTCGTCCTGGTTAGCGCCTTGCTGGCGATTGCCACAGGGGATGCGGCGGACCAACCTCAATGGGGCCAGCGATACTCGAGAAACATGGTTTCGGATGAAACCGGTTTGCCGGACACGTTTGATCCAGCGACGGGGAAGAATATCAAGTGGTCCGTCCCGCTGGGCACGCAGACGTATTCCACCCCCGTGATTGCGAACGGCAAGGTCCTGGTGGGCACCAACAACGATGATCCGCGTGATCCGCGGAACAAGGGCGATCGGGGTGTCCTGATGTGTTTCAACGAGAAGGACGGGAGTTTCTGCTGGCAATTGGCAGTCCCGAAACTGACCAAAAGCCCTTACTGGGATTGGCCGCATAACGGCATGGTGTCGGCGGCCACCGTCGAAAGCAACCGGGTTTACATGGTAAGCAACCGCGGCGAGGTGATGTGCCTCGACCTCGACGGCATGGCCAACGGCAATGACGGTCCCTATGTTGACGAGGCGCGCCACGTGGTGCCGAGCGATGCTCCACCGATCGAGCCGGGTCCGTCCGACGGCGACATAATATGGCTGTTCGATATGCCCAAGGAACTGGGGGTTCGTCAACACGATGCCGGGCATTGCTCGATCCTCGTGGGCCGCCAATACCTCTATGTCTGCACGGCCAATGGCGTGGATGATCCGCATACCGGTATCGAGTGTCCCGATGCCCCCAGCCTGGTGGTTTTCGAGAAGACCACCGGGCGATTGGTAGCGATGGATAACGAGCGGATCGGGCCGCGGATTCCCCACGGCACATGGGCGCCCCCTTCGTTGGGCAAGGTCAACGGGCGATCCCTGGTCTTTTTCGGAGGCGGGGATGGAGTTGCCTACGCCTTTGAGGCGGTCGAAACCAGTCCGCCCAAGGGCCAAGTCGATAAATTGAAGCGGGTTTGGCGGTTTGATTGCGATCCCACCGGTCCGAAGGAAAAGGTGCAACGATACCTGCACAACAAACGCGAGGGGCCCAGCACCATTGCTGGAATGCCGGTCTTTTACCAAAACCGGATTTACGTGGCCGCCGGGGGCGATTTCTGGGTGGGCAAAGCGCGATCTTGGCTAAAGTGCATCGACGCCACCCAAACCGGCGACATTACCTCGAGCGGCGAGGTGTGGTCTTACCCGATGCGAAGCCAGTGCCTTTCCACCCCTTCCATCTGCAACGGTCTGGTCTTTATTGCCGAAACCGGGCGGAAGATTCACTGCCTCGATGCCAATACCGGTCACGAGTATTGGACCCACGAGGTTGAAGGCGAGATTTGGGGCTCGACCCTGGTGGCCGACGGCAAGGTCTATGCCGGCACCCGCCGTGGCGATTTTTGGATATTGGCGGCGGACAAGGAAAAGCGGGTCATCAGCACCGTCCAGTTTGACGACCAATTCAGCAACTCACCGGCGGCGGCCAACGGGGTGCTATACATTGCCGCAATGACGCGCCTCTACGCGATTCAGGCGGACGCCCGTTAACACGGATTTTGATTGTCGCTTTCCCGTTCGAAGATATAAAGAAAGCAAACCAACGACGACAAAAGGATGACTATGAAGTATTTGGCTGCCCTGATTATGATTCTGAGCCTGGCGGCGGGTTCACGCGTTCGCGCCGGAACGGACACCCTGGTTTACGAGGGCAAGGAAGGGCCCGGCAAAGGAAAGCAGATCGTTTTCCTCGCCGGCGATGAGGAGTATCGGTCGGAAGAAGGCTTGACCCAGTTGGCACGGATTCTGGCCGTGCGCCACGGGTTCAAATGCACCGTTTTGTTTTCGATTAATCCGACGAATGACATGATCGATCCGCTTACCCTGAACAATATCCCCGGTCTCGAAGCGCTCGATCACGCCGATATGTTGGTTATGTTTCTCCGCTTCCGCGAATTGCCCGACGCGCAGATGAAACACTTCGTGGACTATGTGAATTCGGGCAAACCGATCCTGGGCATTCGCACGGCCACTCATTCATTTGCATACAGCAAGAATACGAAAAGTCCGTATGCAAAATATGATTGGCAGAGCAAGGAATGGCCGGGCGGCTTCGGCCAGCAGGTCCTGGGCGAGACCTGGGTCAACCACCACGGCGCGCATGGACAGGAGAGTACCCGCGGCGTCATCAACGAGGCCTTTAAAGACCATCCCATTCTGCGCGGCGTGGATGATATCTGGGGGCCCACCGATGTCTACACAGTGACTCACCTGCCCAGCAATGCCAAAGTCATCGTTTACGGGCAGGTCCTGTCCGGGATGCATCCGACCGATCCGCCGGTAAGCGGTCCCAAAAACCATCCCATGATGCCCCTGATTTGGATTCGCGATTACACCGGCGAGACCGGTAACACCTCAAAAATCATCACCACGACCATCGGCGCCTCGGTGGACTTGCAAAGCGCCGGTCTGCGCCGTTTGCTGGTCAATGCCTGCTATTGGGCCGTCGGATTGGAAGACCAAATCCCCGCCCGCAGCAATGTGGATTACGTCGGTGATTATGAGCCCAGCTATTTCGGGTTTGGCAAGTACAAGCATGGCATCAAACCTTCCGACCTCGAGCTGAAACCATGATCGTAGCCGCCGGCGTGAGCCGGCTCTAGCTTTTCCGAGTAAAGGTCGCCGTCCAACGGGGTTCGCTGGATAACTCACCGTATTCGCTGAGGTCGTAGAGTTTAACTTCCATCTGGTTGGCGTCCAAGCGGGTGAAGGTGAGACCGATCCGGAAAAGTCGCCCATCAGCGTCAGTGTGTTTGTATTTCAGGATGGCGCGGCGGTCTTCGGCAGACCACGCGCCGGTTCCCACACCACCCAGGTTGTTAGCCGACCAGAACTTCACGTTCCGGGTATCGGGGTCCAACACCACCATCCCCTTCGATTCAGACCGGGCATCCTTGTAGTGGACCTGGACAATGTGATTATCGAGGTCGGGCTTGAAGGCGAGCAGGACGGTCTGGCCTTCGTTATTGACCGTCTGCCATTCGCCAGTCAACCAACCCACTCCTGCCTCGTTGGCCAAATCAACCAAATTGGGTTGGGCCGGGACCATGGTCAACATACCAAAAAGGGCAACTACTACTCCCATTTTCTTCAGCATAATCTGCCTTTCATCGAAGTCATTAATAGAACCGTTCAATAACAATGGCGGCAATAGCCGGCATCGCCAACCCCTCCAGACTAAAACGATTCACCACAAAATCAAATTTTTCCTCGCTGGATCGCTATGAGACGCACCGGCACCGTTCTTACGCAACTGAAACGAAGCCCGGTTCGCCTCTGTCTGCTTCAGTATCTTAGCGATCGTGCCGCACTCGACTTCATAGCCCGGGTTCTGCAAAGCACTTTGGATGCGAGCGCAATCCCTGGCGCGATTCTCCGCGAGCTTGGATGGCACACGATATCCACCGCGTCAGCTCTCGATTCGCTGGCTTGGCCGCGGAGCAGGACAACTGATTTGGGTGCTCAGCCGCCAGACGGGGTACCCCAGCAATAATAGCAGACACGAGCTCAGCGCGATCCACGGCTTGTGGACAATCGCACTGCGAATCAATAACAGGCAGGCCGCCGCGAACACCAGCGGCGTCACCGGATAGCCAATGACGCGATAGGGTCGCTCGATGTGCGGCTCTTTGCGGCGCAGGACGAGGACTGCCAGCGTGGTGGCCAGATAAAAGGAATACACCACCGCCGCCGTGTAGAGTATCGCGTTGATGAATGAACCCAGCAGCACGATCAACGCCACCGCAATCGCTCCCTGCAAAACCAGCGCTGCCGCCGGCGTGCCCCAGCGCGGATGCCACCGGCCCAGCAACCGGAAAAGCCGATGGTCCACGCCCACGGCATACGAGATACGCGCACCGGTGAACACCAGGCCGTTAACCGCGCCGAGCGCCGAGATGCAGATCAACGCGCTGATGAACACCCCAGCCAAATTGGGCAGCGTGCCGGCAACCGCGTCCACACCTACGGCCTTGGAACTTGCCAGACCCGCATAGCCCAGCGCGTAAAGAAACGCGGCGTTCACCAGGAGATAAAGCGCGGTCAC
>JAMCZD010000010.1 GCA_023473405.1 Candidatus Omnitrophota bacterium | reverse complement strand
GTGCTGGCAATCTCTTTCTTGAGGTCGCCGGCGTTGATCGCGGCCTCCTTTTTCAACGTCAACAGCCGGACATTGATGCCCAGCAAAGTCTGGGCGATTTCATCATGCAAATCGCGGCTGATCCTCTTTCGTTTGTCCTCCTGCGCCGACAGAATCTGGTGGGTCAGGCGCTGCAAATGCTTCTGCAGGCGAAGTGATTCCTTTGAAACGCCAACACCCTGCCGTGTGAGGGCACACGGCCTACAGCCCTCAAAAGCCCGTCCCTGTAGATCCGGCGTTCAACGTATGAAAATCCGGGCTAGGGCCAGCGTCCGTTCTATCGCACCAAAGACCGCAAGATGGCCAAGTTCTCGAGGTCCTCGTGCATATCGGGCGATTTAGGGGTCTCGAGACAGCCGGGCAGATCGCGAAACCGCGAGTCGTTGACGATGTGGGCGAAGGCCTTGCGACCGAGCTTCCCCTGCCCTATGCCGGCGTGCCGGTCCCGGCGCGATCCCAAATCGGCTTTCGAGTCGTTAAGGTGAAACGCCAGGACCTCGTTTAATCCGACGCTGGCGTCGATTTCGGCTATCGCCTTGTTCCAGCCTCGAGGCGTGCGCAGATCATAGCCTGCGGCGAAAAAGTGGGCGGTATCGAGACAAATGCCCAACCGCCGGGGATGTTGGACGCGATCATAAATTGCCGCGAAGTGGGCGGACGTATAGCCCAGGCAGGTCCCCCGCCCAGCCGTGTTTTCCAAGGCGATCCGAACCGCGGAATCGCGGGTGACACGAATGACTTCATCGAGGCCGGAAACGACCTGCTGCAGGCCGGCTTGTTCGCCGGCGCCGAGGTGCGCCCCGGGATGTAGGACCAGGAACGGAAGGCCGAGCGCCTCCGCCTTTTGCATTTCCTGGATCAGCGACTCAATTGACTTGTCGCGCTTGGGCGATGACGGCGCGGCCAGGTTGATCAGGTAACCGGCATGGCCAAAAACGGAATGAAACGGATGTTCGGTTAATTGGCGGGAATATTGTTCGAGGTCGCGCGGTGTGAGCGATTTGCCAAACCACTGCATATTGTTTTTGACGAAGAATTGGACAATCTCGCAACCGATGCTGTTCCCGCGTTCCAGGGCGCGCCAGACTCCGCCCGCCGTGGACATATGAGCTCCGAATCTCATGAATGCGGGTGGAAAGCGGCTAAGCCGGAACCCTCACAAGGCCTCGGGATGGGCGAACCATTCCGCCACTCGCGCCAGCAAGCGGCCCGCGGCGCCGCCATCAAGAACCCGATGATCGAAGCTGAGCGTTAAATTCGTCTCCATGATGGGCACAAACTGTTGTTTGGCCTCGTCCCAATTCGGCACCCGGCGGCCCACGCCCATTCCCAAAACCAGGGTTTGCTCGGGGAGCGGGATCGGCGTGGCCCAAGTGAGGCCGAACGAACCGAAATTGGTGACGGTGGCGACCGAGCCGCCGGTTGCATCGGCGGGAAGCTGTCTCTGCCTGGCCAATTGAACCAATCTGGCATATTGAACGACCAAGTCTTTGAGAGGCCTTTGCTCAGCCTGCCGCAGGACCGGGACTAGAACGCCGTCTTCGGCCTCGACCGCAAACCCGATATCGATTGCCGGCGGGTGCACGATGTGAGCGCCGATTAATCGGCCCGCCGGGGCGCTGTTTTCCGCCAGGGCCAACGCCAGGGCGCGCAGGGCATAAAGCGTCGGGCCGGGTTTGGGATCGCAGCTCTTTCGGTGCGCAAGAATCGAGTCGATGCAGACCGGCAACGCGACGGTGGCCAGGGGACGGGTCCAACTGCGGCGCATGGCGTCGGCGACGGCGATCCGCATCGAGGAAGCGGGGCTGATCCTGTTCTTTTCCAGGTTTGCGAGGAATTTCTCGAAGTCCTCGATGGTCACCCTGCCCCCTGCCCCGCTGCCGGCGATGCCGGCCAAGTCGGCGGCGTGCAAACCGAGTTCGTTCATGCGCGCCTTCATGCGAGGTGACATGTAACTGGCGCCGACTGCATGCGCGGGAACCGGCAGACCGCGGACGGTTGGTTCGACACTTGCGGGTTTTTCCTGGCCCTGGGTAGAACGCTCGATACCGGTCTGTTCGTTGGTTCCCTGTGAGTGCGATTTGGCCCTTGGCATATCGAGTCCCAAGCGGGCGGCATCCTCCTTGCTGACTTCGAGGTAACCCAACGCCGTTCCGACAGGATAGCTCTCTCCGGGTTTCGCCTGCAGTTCGACCACTCGACCCGGGCAGGGCGAAGCCACACTCATGATGGCTTTGTTGGTCTCGACTTCAATCACGTCCTGGTCGGCGGAGACCCGGTCACCGATTTTGACGAGAAGATTGAGCACGGTGGCTTCCGCGATTGATTCGCCGAGTTGCGGCATGATAATGGGGATTCGCGTCATAAACTATAAACTGAGCAAACGGCGGGAAGCGGCGGCGACAGTGCGGGCAGTGGGGCGATGAACAGCCCAGAGATTGGGATGATAAGGGATAGGAGTGTCTTTGGCATTGAGCCGTTGTGGGGGTGCATCGAGCAGGTCGAACCCCTCGGAACAGACGCGTGCGATGATTTCGGCGGTAACCCCTCCCCATGGCCAGGCCTCGCCGACGCAAAGCAGCCGTCCGGTCCGCGCTACCGAGGCCATTACGGTGTCGGTATCCAAGGGTTTGACGGAACGTAAATCCAGCACCTCGACTTTGGTGCCTTCGGCGGCCAATTCATCGGCGGCGGCCAGGGCCTCATGCACCATGGCGCTATAGGCGACAATGGTCATGTCGCGACCGGTTCGTGCAATGCGCGCCTTTCCGGTTGGGAGGGCTTCGGAAGGGAGCGATTCGGCCTTGAGATGGTAATAGAGCAGTTTGTGTTCGCAGAAAACCACCGGATCATCGATGGCCACGGCTTCGAGGAGCATACTGTAGGCATCCTCGACCGTGGCTGGAGTCATTACCACCAGCCCGGGATAATGGGCATATAGCGCCTCCATGGTTTGGCTGTGAAACGGGCCGCTGCCGGAAGTGCCACCCGAGGGCAAACGAACGGTAATTGGGCACGGAACGCCCGTCCGCCAAAAGTATGCGCCGGCATGATTTACGATCTGGTTGAAGGCGGCGGTGGAGAAATCGGCAAATTGAATCTCGATGATCGGACGCATGCCCTCGATTGCCGCTCCGATTGCCGCCCCAATCATGGCGTCCTCGCTTATGGGCGCATCGAGCACGCGTCCGGGAAATTGTTGGGCGAGATTCTTGGTCGCCTTGAACGCTCCGCCGAACGCGCCCACGTCCTGTCCATAAACGAATACGCGCGGATCATCGGCCAGCGCACGGGCTTGGGCCTCGCGAATTGCATCCAGGTAAGTAATGCTCATGAACCGGTCTCGCTTGATCTGGATCAGGCTCCCGAGAAGCCTTCGCAGAGGTTTTTGGAGGCAAGGCTGCACCAATTTTCCTTGTAAGGATCGGGCGCCGGCTCGCGTTGCACAGTGGCTACCGCCTCCTCGACTTGCCCCATCGCGTCGTTGCGCCAATTCTGAACCTCTCCGGGGCCGGCCCAGTGGTTCTCCAGCATATGCGCCTCGGCCACTTTCAGGCAATCACGACCGAGGTGAGACCGCTTTAACTCGGGGTCCACGTAGCCGGCATCGTCGTGTTCGCCGTGTCCACACAGGCGCAGCAGGGAGGCCACGACCATTTGGGGTCCGCCGCCGTTGCGGGCGCGTTGGGTTGCCAGGCCCACCACCTGCATGCAAGCACCCAAATCCGTGCCGTCAACCGTGGAACCTGCAACGCCGTAACCCAACGCCTTGTCCACGAGGGACCGGCAGGCGAACTGCCGTGAAGTGGGGGTTGAATATGCGTATTGGTTGTCGGCGACAATCAACAACAAAGGGAGCTTTTCCACCGCGGCAAGGTTGATTGCTTCGTGGAATGCCCCGGTGGAGGTGGCGCCATCGCCGACGCATGTGGCGCCAACACCCTGCTCGATCCCTTTCAACCGCCGGGCCAGCAGGATGCCGTTCACGACCGAAATCATCGCCCCCAGGTGGCTGATCATGGGCAACAAACCAGTCCTTGGCCGGCCCCGGTGAACATTGCCGTCACGGGCGCGCATGGGACCGAGAGGCGAGCCCAGATAGGTGCGCACCGCGTCCAAAATCGGTTCGCCAAAGGCCAATCGCCCGGCGGCATCACGAATCAACGGGGCGAACACATCGCCCTTTCGAAGCGACAATCCAACCGAGACGCTCAATGCTTCCTGCCCCCGACCGAGGAAAACGCCGCCATGAATCTTGCCGCCGCGATAGAGGCTGGCAAATTTATCATCTAATATCCTGGCCAAAAGCATCCATCGAAAGGCCGCCAAGTAAGTTTCACGGATTGTGGAAACCTCGGAGGCGGTCTCGTGGCTGACAACTCCATGAACCATGCCATGTATTTAAGCATTTTCACCGTCTCACGCAATTCTTTCTTTCTCTGCGGAAGGAACAGATGCAATCCGGCAAAGAGCAAATCCCCTTGCCGTTAAGGGCCAATCCATTATTCTTGGGTGCATGTTCAATTTACCAGTAGGGATATGTCATACACTCCCAGCAACCGCCTCTTGCCCGGATGGATCGGCCAGGAGCCGTAGCAAATGTAGCAAATCTAACGTTCAACAT
>JAMCZD010000497.1:3549-4665 GCA_023473405.1 Candidatus Omnitrophota bacterium | reverse complement strand
CGTTGCCGTAGACTCCATCTCCACCGACGATTCGGAGACCCAGGCCTTGGCCCTCATTTTTGCCTCCATCTCCTCGCGTGAGCCGGACCGGCTTTGCGCCGCCTTGGAAGATTTTATCGCCGCCAGTCCTCACTCCCCGTGGACACCTTCCCTGCGGATCAACCTGGGCAAATATTATCGTAATAACGGCCAGTATTCGTTGGCCTTCCAACACTGGGCAGCCGCTTGGGAGGCTACTCAGGAATATGCCCGCGGCCCGGGCAAACACGTGGCTGATTATGCGCTGGCCCATTGGACACGCTTGCTGGTGAGCCTGGGGCAGCTTGACACTTTGCAGCGGGTTTTCATCGAAACCAAGGGCCGGGTCCTGGACGGAGGACCATTGACGCAGATGTTCTTGCGCACCCAAGAGGCCTATTATCGCATCCAGCGCCATCCGGCCGCCGCCTACAAGTGCGGCCTGTGGGCGCTCAACTACGTCGCCCGGAGAATGTACGGCTCCAATTACAACTCGACCGGTCTTTTGGGCGGTCCCGAAGAGGCCTGTTCGCTGCGGGTCCTCGCCGCCCTGGCCGATGAACTGAAACTGGGCTTGGTCCCGGTCAGGCGCCTCGAAGGGGACGAAATCGTCGTGCCATGCGTGGCACATTTAAAGCTCAACCATTACATTGCCATCCTATCGCGTCGTGGAGACTGTTACGAGGTGGCTGATCCCACCTTCGGTCACGTTCAATTTTTCAGGGCAAAGGCGATCAATGGCGAGCTCAGCGGCTATTTCATGATCCCGGCCGGGAAGATTCCCGTTTCTTGGCAGAGCTTAACCCCGGAACAATCGTCGATCGTTCGGGGCCGCAGCCTGACGTTTAACCCGGATGATCCAATCGACCAGCCTTGTGTGGCGACCACCTGCCCGTCGAATTGTCCAACTGGAAAAGGCGGTACTTGGGGCGGAGCTCCTGGACCAAGTGGTTTCCCAGGGGCGCCTGGTGTCTTGGGCGGTGGCTGCATCGGCTGCCAAGTTGGGTTCAATTTGCTGACCAAAACCGTGGGAATGCCCGTATGGCGGGTTTCCGAACCGTATATCAACCTCTGGCTCCTTCGGTCACGTTCAATTTT
>JAMCZD010000497.1:0-3539 GCA_023473405.1 Candidatus Omnitrophota bacterium | reverse complement strand
CGTTGCGCTATCAGCCTGCTTTGGGTGATCCAGTCACATTCGAATTGTCCTTTAAGCAACGGGACGAAATACAGGGTTTAGATACTCGAATCTTCAGCTTTGGCATGGGATGGAACTCCCCCTGGCTTTCTTACCTTTTTGTTGGGGGCACACCTGAATTGGACAGGTTTAGTGCGGTCGATGTCTATATGCCCAACGGCGGCCTATCGCATTTTTCTTTTCTGGAGGGTCAGAATGTGACAATCGATTATTATACGAATTGCAAATTGAAAGCGAATTACGATGGCATTAATGTCACCAATTTTGAGTTGACGTACCCCAACGGCGTCAGGCTGGTTTATGATTTCCTTCGGACCAATATCAGCAACAACTGGCAATACGCCTTTCTTGGCAAGAAATATGATGAAAATGGTTATGTTACCCAATTCATCTACGATACCGAGGAGCATCCCTACGATCCGGTTGATCAAATAGTCAGACTCTGGCAAGTTAAGGATGCCGATAGCCAAGTCTGCACCCTGCAATACGACGATCCAAATTATCCAAATCTGGTGACCAGTGTCACCGCTCCATTTGGCCGCAGCGCCACTCTAATCTACGATAGCGATGGGGAATTAATTCAGATCAACGATGCGGTCGGCATGGCCAGTACAATCGAATACGATGTATATACATTCTGGCCAACCTCGTTAACGACTCCATACGGAACCACCACATTCTCTTCAGCGTTCCATGATGTCGGATCCCCTGAACGAACTTTGGTCATTACCGAACCAAACAACGGGCGCCAAGTCTTTGCTTGTTATTCCCACTGTAACTGGATCACAGAAACCTATCCCACGCCAAATGCTCCGCTTGGCACGCCTGATGTCTCGTTGGACACTAATAATGCGGCACGCAACACCTTCTATTGGGACCAACATCAAAGCGAGAATTTGCCTGCTGATTTCGCCAATTTCACCCCTTCCGATTTTCTCAAGGCGCGCATGCGGCATTGGCTTAGCCAAAACGATTCCTACGGCTCGGTGGAAGGAACTCTTTGTTTTGAGCAAGCCCCCAGCCCCGACGGTGTGACATTGGGCCAAATCACGTGGTATGATTACGCCGATAAACCTGATTCTGCCACTCATGGCAGTCAAATTCTGCCGGCCGTTATCTCGCGCCTATTGCCAGGCTCCACTTGGTATGAAGCTTACGAGCGCAATAGCTTCGGCCGTCCAACGATCATCACCAATACCTATGGGCCCACGAATTCGGTCTCCACCCGCACTTATACCTACGATTACGCGACGAACGATATCGATTTGACCGCTGTCTATGGACCAACTAACGAGTTGCTGGCCGCATACACCTACAATGACTACCACCAGGTCCTGACCGCGACCCTATATGCGGATTCCCAGACGCCTTACACCACCACCAACACTTACGATACTAATCGCTTGCTAACAAGGATAGATTTTCCGACCACACTCACCAGGACCTTCACCTATAACGCAAGCAATTACCTCTCCCAGGTAAGTGATCAGCCCGTGAGCCGCTCCGAATCCTTCACCTGGCAGGATGGCCAGGTCCTCACCCATACCGATGCTCGAAATCTGACGCTTACCTACAGCTGGGACGTCTTGGGCCGGTTAACTAATGTCTATTATCCTGATTCAACCTCGATTCAATACACGTATGTGCTTGAGCCAGGACAAGGTTTTAACAATACACTAACCAACATACCCATCCTGGAAGTTACCGGCGTCAAAGACCGGCTGAACCATTGGACCAGTATTGGATATGACCGGCTCCGGCGGGTGTCTTATGTCATAGACCGATGCACCAATACCACCTATTACGAGTATTGCGGCTGTGGATCGCCCAGCGCGGTAACTGACCCCCTTGGCAACACGACGTACTTTTCCTATAACAATGCCGGATGGAGAACCAATGTTCTTTATCCCAGCAATACCTTTGAGTATTATGGATATAATTCTCTGGGGCAACTGACCAGCCGCACCAATAGCCTGGGCGTCCGCACCTATACCTATAACAACCAAGGCCTGCTCACCACAATCAGCAACAATGCCGGCCTCGAACAAGGAATCGGTTACGATATCAACGATAATCCTGTTACCGCCACCAATGCCAGCGGCGTCGTTGTCTCCCAAACGTTCGACCAATTGGGCCGCCTTGAAACCCGAACCTATCCCGATACCGATCCCGAGGAATTCGCTTATTCGGCAAGAGGCCTAACGTCTTACACCAGCGCGAACGGTAAGCTCACCCAGTACGGCTACGACGAGGCTGGTCGCAAGACCAGCGAGACCACGCCCAAGAACGAGTTGATCACCTTCGGTTACAATGCCGGAGGCGATCTGTTGTCTCTCACCGACCATTTGGGCAGGGTGACGACATGGACCTACGACACCGAGGGGCGCGTCTTGACCAAGCAATATGAGGGCCAGAGTTTTACCAATCTGGTTTACCATTACGACGCCAATGGACGGCTCGATTGGCGCCGGTTTTATTCAGGCACCAACACTTACACGAGCACCAGTTACACCCACGATTATAACGGCAACCTGACCCACATCGATTACCCCTCGAGCCCGGACGTCACCTTCATGTATGATGCGATGAACCGCCTCACCTACATGGTGGACGCCTCGGGCACAAATCAATTCACCTATACCAAAGACGGCGACCCGGAAAGTGAAGATGGCCCCTGGCCTTGGGACAGGGTGACCTACGGTTACCACACCTCGGTGCCGCACCTTAGGACCAGCCTAACCCTCCAGCAGCCCGCCGGCAGTTGGACCGAGAATTACACGAACGACGCCTCCGGGCGCCTTGAAACGATCTCGTCGCCCGCCGGCATCTTCACCTACGCCTTCAAGAAAGCGGGGATGACCTGGACAAACCTGATGCTCCCAACTTTCTCGGCGATCACTAACGCCTTTGACGCCGCCGGTCGGCTGACCGGGACTTGGCTCCGTAACAGCGGCGGCTCCGTCCTGAACAAGCACCTGTATCTTTATGACAACAATTGGCGCTACCGGCAGACGCGATACGACAACAGCTACGTGACCTACGGCTACGACAACGATTCGCAGTTGCAGAGCGCGGTGGGCAGCGGCGGCCAATCGACCGAAAACCTGGGTTATACCTACGATGGCGCCTGGAACATGACCCAGCGGACCAACAGCGGCGTGCGCACCACCTACGCCGTCAACGACTTGAACCAGGTGACCGGCGACGGCACTTACACTTATTCCTATGACGCCAACGGGAACCGGACCAACCAGGTCGGCGCCGGCGATTTGCTGACTTTCACTTACGACGACGAAAATCAATTGAACTCGGTCGTTTGCTCGAATCTATTCAAAACCGAATTTGTCTACGACGGCAAAGGCCGTCTCCGACGGCGCCTAGAATACACCTGGAGCGAGGAAGGGAGCGGCAGCCTGACCTCCCTGGTCTCGGCAGTGACGTACTTTGGCATCGTGCGCAGCAACTTCACCGGCTGGGTCGGATTCCAAGTCCCGGTGGGG
>JAMCZD010000330.1:3863-4709 GCA_023473405.1 Candidatus Omnitrophota bacterium | reverse complement strand
TACCAAGAAGATGATCGTATAGGTGACGGAGGTGTGAAGGGACTTCGAGACTATTGGCGGAAACGAGTTGGCCGGAACGTTCGAGGTAAGGATATACGTAAAGCCGGTTGGCATTTCGGAACAACCGTCCGAAGGACTCGAGTATGCCGCCTTCGAGGTCGCCGTAGTATTTTTCGTTGAGGATTTCGATCAAGGCGGGGACGCCGATCACGATGCCGATCATCTTCTTGGTATATTCGGACAGGTGCATGGCGAGGCGATAGAAGAGCGAGTAATTGGAGATCAACACGGTCATGCCAAGCGCGCCCAGGAGATCGACTCGAGCCAGGAAATCCCGATGGTCGAGGGCGGCGGTGGAAAGGAGGTTGTGCATGGTGATTTCCATTAGGATTGACACTTCCTGGTCGCGGACCTGGCCTTCTTGCATGAACTGGAGGCGCGCGCATTCGAGCATGTCCATGTTGAGCAGGTTCACCGGACGAAAGCTGCCGCGCTCGATCAGGATCGGTTTGTTGTAAAGGACTTCGGCTGGTTGCACGACTTCGCCATTGGCGAGAAACATGGCCGAGTTGGTCAGGCCCTGTTGCACTAATTGCAAGCTCATGAGCCGGTTGTCAACGGAAGCGAAATCGGGCCCCGAAAACTTGATCATGTCCACTTCAATTCGATCGCGGGTCAGGTTATCCATCAAGGATTCGATCAATATCTCGGGTTGTTCGTAGAAATAAAAAGCGCCGTAGATCAGGTTTACGCCCATGATTCCCAGGGCTTCCTGTTCCCGCACATTTTCACTGTCCCCCATCCGGACGTGGATGATGATTTGCGATGGCTGGGCTAAGGGACGCG
>JAMCZD010000330.1:1483-3853 GCA_023473405.1 Candidatus Omnitrophota bacterium | reverse complement strand
AACTCCCATCCAGCCATGAGCGTTCTCATGGTGGGTGTGGCTGCGAGCGGTTACCGTGTCCGCGAACGCGAAAAAGGAGGTATTGGCTCCGCGTTTCTGGTTCAGGCGTTCCCGCAAAAGCGCAAATTCGTAATCGAGCATCGTTTGAAGACGCTGGCGGCTGACATAACGTTCGCATGGGCCATAAATGATGTCGCTGAAAGTCATGTCGTAAGCGGATATGGTTTTGGCCACTGTGCCGGCTGCGCCGCCAACTCGAAAAAAGTAACGGGCTACTTCCTGGCCGGCGCCGATCTCGGCGAACGTGCCGTACTTCTTCGAGTCCAAATTGATCTTAATGGCCTTGTGATGTGTATCCACGGATTCCCTTACCATACGCGCTAACATTCACCACGAAACCCGATTCGGCCAATAAAAAGCAACGGGCTACGGGCCAAAGGCAACGGCTAAGGGCGAAGGGGTAAGTGGTAAGGAGGAAGGGCGAGGAGCGTGGAGCTTGAGGACGGAGGACAGAAGGCAGAGGGCGGAAAGAGAGTAAGCGCGCGGTAGGGCGAGGTGGGGCGAGGCTGCCGCCGAACTGCTCGGGGAACGTGGGACTCCGTCCTTCCCGTCCCTTTGGTCCCTTCGGCCCTTTAGTCGCAGTCTGCCGGGGGCGTCTCGCGCGTCGTCGGGCTTGGCGCTGGGACATCGCGCGGCTCGGGTTCACCGGTGGATAGCTCTGGTTTCCTCCAGACATATCGGAACATAAGCACGCGCAAGGCCGCGGTGAGGGGGATGGCGAGCACGCCGCCCAGGATACCGCCCAGGAGGGTGGTGCCGACCATGACGGCGAGAATAATGGTTAACGGATGCAGTCCGACGCGATCCCCTATGATTTTTGGAGAAATCACGAATCCCTCCAGCATTTGCACCAGGACGAACACGGCCAAGACCAGCAGGGGATGGAGCCAATCACCGAATTGGGCCAGGGCCAATCCGGTGGCGGGGATGATGCTGATCATCACGCCGAGGTAGGGGACGATGCTGAGCAGGCCGGCGACTAATCCCAGGATCAACGCGTATTTGAGTCCCAAGGCGAGGAATCCCAAGGTCAGCAGGACCCCGTCGCACAAGGCAACCAGGATTTGTCCCCGGAAGAAGACAATCAAATGATCATTAATCGCGGTCAGGACAAAGACGACCTCTTCCTTGACGCGCGATTCGCGGAGGGGCAAGTAATCGGTCCAATTATCGGCAATGCCCTGTTTTTCCAGTAGAAAATAGTACAGATAGATGGGGACCAAGGCCAGGCCGATGACCAGGCCGGCCCATGAGGCCACTTGCGCCATTCGTGCCAGGACCCAGGTGGAAATGACCGGGAGGGTTTTGGTGAGCCAGGCCTGGGCGGTAGCGCCGAATTGCGAGTCCCACACCTGCCGGGCATTGATTCCCAGGCGGGAACTCTCCAACCAATGGCTCAAGCCGCGGCGGAATTGTTGGGCGTAATCGGGCAGGCTATGAATGAGCTCACCCACCTCGACCACCAGGAGCGGGAGAACCATGGCGAGGAGCATAAGGACTGACATAACGCCCAGGAAAAAGACCCATAGAATGGCTCGTCGACGTGGAATGCCTTGATGTTCAAAAAAGTCAACCACCGGATCGAGCAAGTAAGCCATAATACCGGCCAGGGCCAGCGGCAGCAAAACGGAGGAGAGTTGGTTCAGCACCCATCCCACGCCCCAAAGCAGCAGACTGATGAGCCCGAGCAGGACGCCCACAGCCAGGGCGGTGATGGACACCCAAAAGATGCGCGCTTGCTTTGCCGTGGGGGAAGGGAAATCCATGCCAAAACCAGCGGGTTCAGCCGCCGCCTAGCTGACGCGATTTTTCGGTGGCGGCGCATACCGCCATGATCAGGGACCCGCGAACGGCCCCTTGTTCAAGCTGGCGCAGGCCCTCGATGGTCGTGCCGCCTGGACTGGTCACCATGTCCTTGAGAACGCCGGGATGCAGGCCGGTCTCGAGCACCATTTTCGCGCCTCCAAACACGGCCTGGGCAGCCAACTTGGTGGCCAATTCACGAGGCAAACCCGACGCCACGCCGCCATCGCTCATGGCCTCGATCATCAGGTAAACATAGGCCGGACCGCTACCGCTTAAACCGGTGACGGCGTCCAACATATGTTCCTTGACTTGAAAAGCGATGCCCACCGATGAGAACAATTGACGCGCCAGGCGTCCGTCCTCGGCGGTGGCCGATTTGCCCAGGGCGAAGGCGCTCGCAGCCGCGCCTACCAAGGCAGGCGTATTGGGCATGACGCGAATGAGGCGGACGTCGGCCTCGAGCTGCTGGGCCAATTGGTCTAATGTGACCCCGGCGGCGATGGA
>JAMCZD010000330.1:0-1473 GCA_023473405.1 Candidatus Omnitrophota bacterium | reverse complement strand
TAGGCGCGGCTGCGAGCGCCTTCGGTGAGCTGGGGGCGGATTTCCGAAAGGACCTCGTTTACCTGGGCTGGCTTGACCGCCATTACGAGGACCGAGGCGAAAGTCGGCAAATCCGTGTTAAACGATGTGGTCTTTGCTCCGGTCTCCCCGGCAAAAGCGGTGCGTGCATTCTCCTCGCAATCGCTGGCCAATATTTCCGCCGGCTGCACCAAATTGGCACGCAAGAAGCCTTTAGCCAGCGCGGTGGCCATCTTGCCGGCCCCGAGAAATCCAATGGTAATGTTCGCAGACATGGCCAGCCTTTAACAGGATTTTAAAAAACATAAAGAAATTAGTTGTGGCACTCCCACTGGTGGTGCCCGCACTCCACCAGCGTCGCATGGAAATTGTCTCCCCAAAACGCGTTCTCCCGCCCTTTGCGCCGGTTGTGTTCCCGCGCAAACTCGCTGGCCACCTCCCGCATGCACCTGCTCACCTCAAGCCGATCCTCCGCATCGATCAGGACGTGCTTGGAAATGTTAACCACGGATTTCACCGATTCCACGGATTCTCTGTTTTTATTATTAGTGTCATCCGTGCTATCCGTGGTTAAAAATTACTGTTTCCGATGCCGACTCCACTATTTTCTTGCAAATAATTACGGCTGTATATAATGCGTAAATTGAATCAACGACTACGGATCAAACGCTAATGGCGGAGATACGAACGGTGGCAGCCTATAAGCGAGCGGACCCGTTCGCGAAGGCGGCTGCGGCCCAAGCTGGTTTGAAGCCGTACTGAGGGAAAACCCGCCGTACGGAATTTTAGAGGGGGTGGAGGAAACGAGATGGATGATCTACTGACCATTTGCCACGCAACCCGAAAGGGTGGATACAACGGAAGTCTTTGATCTAATCATCGGCGCGCCTCCGCTCCACTCGATGGTTACGTTCACCTTAAACCGGTGCGCGCCCGTTTGCTCAAATCCCAGGATCGGCTGCTGGCCTATCCCTGGAGCAGCTTTGGGTATTACCTCTCGGCCCCGGAGCATCGGCCGCAGTGGATGCGCGTGGATCGGTTCCTGGCATTTGGGCAACGCACGCCGCCGGGTCCTTCTCAAAAGCCGTTCATTCGCCTGCCTTAGCGCCAATCAGTGGTTTAAAAAGGCGAAAAGCCATTCACACATCGTGTGGTTCGAAATACGCAAATAATGTGCAATAAAGATGAAACTTTACATGTATATACACGTAAAGATTCATTGCCTGTGAAAGGGCCGGTTCCAGCCGATCGAAAAAATATTCCAAAATATACCGTTACATAAGATGTTCAATAGCCATGACTTATATCCATTGTGCATTGTCAATCCCCCGCTAATCCAAAATTGTGTTTGCGTCGGAATACAGAAGTATATATAGTTTTGGCATTGAAGAAATCCAGACAGATATATCTCAAGTCCTCCGTCTCAATGCCTCCCGTCCGCACGGTCAAGGTCAC